>CAZQOD010000005.1:0-47484 GCA_964594945.1 uncultured Desulfopila sp. | reverse complement strand
GTTTCCACCTGAGCTAAATCTTTATACCGGGCATGGATGATTTCCTTGGAAGCCATATCGGAGGCAAGGTCGGTTTTAAGGACGTAACATCCATCGAGTTCTGCTATCAGTATGTTATGATACTTTGGGTCTGGAACATCCGTTATATCTGCAGAGATTTTCCATAGTATTAGATATCAAACCAAATAAAAAGGAAAAAATATGTCCACTTATTACTTTTTCCTTTTGTTTTCCATAATATTTGATATTATCATAAGTGACATGGAAAATAAAAAGAAATTCAGGCCAAACCCCAAATTAAAAATAATGGATCAAGTGCGCGAAACCCTGCGATATTATCATTACGCCCGATCCACAGAAAAAATATATTGCCAGTGGATTCTACGTTATATTTGTTTTTATGATAAAAAGCGCCATCCAAAGGATATGGGTGACCGTGAAATTGAACGATTTTTATCCCACCTGGCAACCGATGGAAACTTTGCAGCCTCAACACAAAGACAAGCGCTAAATGCAGTCGTATTTCTCTACAGGGATGTTTTGTTAATGCCGCTTGATGGCTCCATCGCCCCCATTCGTTCCAAGCAAAAACGCCGTCCACCCACCGTCTGTACCGAAGATGAGATAGAAAGAATCCTTGACCAGATGAAGGGAACCCATCTACTTATGGCCCGGCTTATTTATGCCTCGGGCATTAGACTTATGGAATGTATTCGTCTTCGCATTCAGGATATCGACTTTGAGCAGGGACAACTCTTTATATGCAGCGGAAAAGGAGAAAAAGACAGAACAACTTTTTTGCCGAAAATGATTCGTTATGAGCTCAGACAGCATATCGAACGTGTAAAACAGCTACACAGAAGCGACCTTGACCAGGGTTTTGGTGAAGCCTATCTCTCCGATGCACTTGCAAAAAAATACCGAAAAGCTGCCTGGGAAACTTCATGGCAATATGTATTCCCTTCAAAATCCCGGTCCATTGACCCTCGGAGCAAAAAAGAAAGAAGACACCATGTACTCGAGTCCGGTCTGCAAAAAGCTGTAAAAACTGCTGTTCGAAAAGCCGGTATCGACAAACGGGTAACGGTATATACCCTGCGCCATTCTTTTGCCACTCATATGCTTGAACATGGTATCAATATTCGCGTATTACAAAAACTTCTCGGCCATGCTAATGTGAAAACAACCGAAATCTATACCCACGTAATGCGAAGAGATATCGTCGGATTGCAAAATCCACTCGATCGACTGTATGGCATATAAATTATGGGCCCGGCTTATATGTTTAACGATGGCAAGACCCAGACCGGTGCCGCCGTGTTGACGATTTCTGGCCCGATCACTCCGGTAAAAACGTTTAAAAACTCTTGGAATGTGTTTGGCTCCAATACCACAGCCTTTATCACCTACTACGATGCACACAAATTCAGCCGGATTATCGTCCACGTGCAACCTGTAACCTCAACAAACACATCGTTATCCGGTTTTTTAAAAGATCAATTTCACCCTGACTCCCTGTCGTGCAACAGGTTCCGATCTTGAAATTTTACGTAAAGGAGGAAATCCTGTTCTGCAGTTGTTGAGTTTTTTGCAGATCCCGATATACCAAAAAGCGAAAGGCTTTTTAACCTTCCCCCTGGTGCATTGATCGCACATCTCTCTTTGTTCCTGATAATAAATCCTAGGTAACCCCTTTTCTTTTTGCCCACATTATGGTACTACAAAGTGATATGTCACAGAGTGACATGTTGCTGATAAACAATGTTTTCTGAAAACATTGGCTGTGGTGTGAAAATTGTTGGAAGTTGCGGGGTATGTCGGTGGGCATACAATATATCTCAAATAACCGGGAGGAAAAATGAATGAACAGTTAATTCTTGAAAAGCTGGACAGGCTTACGGCCGAGGTAAAATCCCTGAAGTCTGATGTCTTTTGGGAGTTAAAGCAGGATCTGGAACCGATTGTTAAACAGGCGGGGCCCGGAATTAACGAATTTTTAGAGGATATTGAGGGTGGTTACTCCAATGAGAAGCTTGTTAATCTGAGCAAAACGGTTCTATCGAGTCTTGAAGAACTTAATGAAGTCGTAACAGCCGCCAAGGCAGGGGTTGAATTACGGGATGATCTGCTGGTTGTTTTGCGGTTGTTTTATCCACGTTTGTTACGTTTCCTGAATTCCCTGCATGAGGGGGAGTTTCAGGCGGAAAAAGTGGGTGATCTTCTTCATACCATTCTTATTAATATCCATACCTTAAGTGATCTGCTCAATATAATACAGCCGGTAACAGAACTAATCAAGGAACTCGGTGTTCTGGTAAAGGAAACGGACGTTATCGGCGGCGTAAATATATGGTTGGACGGTTTGCAGAAGGGTGGTGGTCTGTTGAAATTGTCAGGAGTAATCGTTGCCTTTATTAAGAAGATTGAATGTGATGAATCACAGGTAGAACATATTTGCAGGACAATAAATGACCTTGATTTTTCTACGGTGAAACCGGTGGGGCCGATCGGCATAATAAAACAGATCAATGATCCGCAGGTTCAAGAGGCACTTGGTTTTATTTTCACGTTATTACAAGCTGTGGGAAGTTGTATGCAGGGATGTCGCGCCAAAGGTGGATGTCAGGCGGCTGTATAGTTTGGCTGAAAATTTGGCCATTATTGAACCCCGATTGAAAAGGAGAAAGAGAATATGAAAAAACTCGTTATACTTGGCGCCGGAAGCGGCGGTACGGCAATGGCAAATAAAATGCGAAAAGATCTGGACGATGACTGGCTCATCACCATAATCGATAAGGATAATGTTCACTATTATCAACCCGGTTTTCTTTTTGTTCCTTTTGATATCAACAAACCCAAAGAGATAAGAAGGAGTAGACGGGAATTTATTAAACCCGGTATTAATTTTGTAATTTCCGAGTTAACAGGTGTTGACTGGGATAGACAGGAAATTACCACGGCAACGGAGGGTGTTTTTAAGTACGATATTCTTATAATGTCAACAGGTTGTGATGTAAGGCCCGAGGAGACGGAGGGGCTGGCTGAAGGCTGGAATAACGATATTTACGGCTTTTATCGTTATCATGACTGCCAGGTTCTCGGTGGAGCTTTGAAGAATTTCAGCGGCGGAAAACTGGTAGTTAATATTGCCGAAATGCCGATTAAATGTCCGGTGGCGCCGCTTGAGTTTGCCTTTCTCGCGGATTGGTATTTTCATGAACGCGGGATTCGTGACAAAGTCGATATTGAATTTGTTACACCTTTAGCCGGAGCATTTACCAAGCCGGAGGCGACGCGGGTTCTCACCGAAGCCTGTGCGGATAAAAATATCAGGATAACACCCAATTTCTCCCTTGGTTCAGTGGATAGTGAGAAGAAGGTCATTGTTGCCTATGACGGTACCGAGATCGATTATGATATGCTGGTTTCAATCCCGCCGACGTTTGGTTCCCAGGTTATGCTTGATTCGGGGGTCTCCGATCCCATGGGTTATATCCCGGTGGATAAACATACACTACAGCCCCAGGGATATGATAATGTTTGGGCCCTGGGCGATGGGACCAACGTGCCCACGTCCAAGGCTGGGGCCGTGGCGCATTTCCAGGGGGATGTTCTCCATGAGAATATTATGGCGTATATCACGGGGGGTGAACAGCTGGCAAGATCAGACGGCCATGCCGTATGATTTATTGAATCGGGCTTCGGGAAAGCCTATATAATAGATTTTAATTACGATACGGAACCGTTGACCGGGAAATATCCTTTCCCCGCCGTGGGGCCTCTGAGTCTGTTAAAAGAGACGGAAATGAACCATATGGCCAAGCTGATGTTTAAATGGGCCTATTTCAATCTGCTCTTGAAAGGGGTGTGGCTCGGTCCGCCTGGGTTAATGATGGAGGGGAAGATAGCAGCCGAATAGGTGGGAGATCCAACCGCCGTTTTTTTGGGGCCGAAACCGCCGGGCTTTTGGCCCCGTTAATTTTTAAAACTGTGGATTGGTGCGGGCATTCTGCCGCCCCAGCCGATAAAGCGGCTCGACATACCAACGTTTTTAATCTCCATTATCGGTGATGCGCCGAAGAGGCCGCCAAAATTGACATGATCCCCGGCCTCTTTGCCGGGTACGGGGATGAGCCGTGCCGCCGTGGTCTTTGTGTTGATTACCCCCAGTGCCATTTCGTCGGCGATTATTGCGGAAATGGTGTCGGCATCGACCGATCCGGGGATGGGTATCATATCCAGTCCCACCGAACATACACAGGTCATGGATTCGAGTTTTTCAAGGCAGAGGGAGCCATCGCCGACCGCTTCGGCCAGCATTGCATCTTCCATTACCGGGATGAAGGCGCCACTTAAGCCGCCCACGGTTTTACTGGCAAAAATACCTCCCTTTTTGACACCATCGTTCAGCATGGCGAGGATGGCGGTGGTACCAGGCGCTCCGATGGCGTCAACACCGAGTATTTTAAAGATTTCTCCCACGCTGTCTCCTATGGTTGGTGTCGGTGCCAGGGACAGGTCTACCACGCCGAAATCAACGCCAAGTGATTTGGATACGGCCCGGCCGATGAGCTCACCACAGCGGGTAACCCTGAATGTGGTCTGTTTGATTTCTTCGGCCAGTTCGTCAAAGGGCAGGGTGCCGGGGTCGGAATGGTTACCGATGAGGCGCTCCAGGGCCCGGGCGATGACCCCGGGGCCGCTGACGCCGATATTGAGAACGGTATCTGCCTCTTCCACCCCATGGATAGCCCCGGCCATAAAGGGATTATCACCCGGCTGATTGCAGAATACGACAAATTTGGCGGCGCCAAAGCCGCCCTGGTCGGCGGTATCTTCGGCGAGCGCTTTTATCGTATGACCCATCATGGCCAACGCGTTCATATTGATGCCTTTCTGGGTTGTGGCGATATTGATGGAGGCGCAAACCTTGTCCGTTTGGGCCAGTGCGGCGGGGATACTGGCGATATATTCACGGTCGGTTTCCGTCATACCTTTTTCCACCTGGGCGGAAAAACCACCGAGAATATCCACACCAACGGCGGTGGCGGCCCGGTCGAGGGTCTTGGCCAGTTCTACAAAATCCTGGCGATTAAATCCGGCGCCTACCAGGGCTATGGGTGTTACGGAAATGCGTTTATTAACAACGGGGATACCATATTTTTTGCTGACGGAATTACAGGTGGGGACAAAGTTTCCCGCCCGGGCAATGATTTTTTCTTCAATATTCCGACAGGTTTCTTCGAGATTTCCCCCCCGGCAGTCAAGGAGGTTGATGCCCATGGTTACCGTGCGGACATCCAGGTTTTCTTTTTGGATCATTTCAACGGTGGCAAGAATCTGGTCGGATCGTAACATGGTAAATATTTCTCCTGTCGGGATGGGAAAAGCAAAAATTTAAAAAAATAACTGGGTTATATGAAAGGGCCTTTTTTTTGAGTCGCCTTCATTGTTCTCCGCACAGCCTTGTGGGTGTCAGTGCAGGGCAATTTCATTGGTAACCTGAAAAATATCGTTATGTTGAATTAAAATAGTGAGGTTGTTTTGTTTGGAGTAGTCCTCAAGCTTTTTCTGCAATGTGTCCAGTGAAGAAGTGCTGCGGCATAAATCAAGCTGCAACGCCATGGTGTACTGGTCGTCCTGCAGCGTTGTTGCCAGGTCTAAGATATTAATATTATGTTCAAAGCAAAACTGGCTGACACCATGAACAATACCGGCCTTATTGGGGCCCTGTACGGTAAGGGTGTAGATATTTTCAGCCGTTGCGGTGGTGTGCGTATCGTTGTCTTCGGAAATTTCCTTGATGGATACTTCAAATTTACAATCGGTCTTGATATGGGAAATGCCCGCCAGTAGATCTTCTTTTGTGACATCCGGATCGAAAGAGGCGCTGAGTATCATCGTTAAATATCCGCAGAGTACGGTCTGGTTAAGATCTGCCACGTCACCGCCAAGCTTGTAAATGGCTCCGGTTATGCCGGCAATAATACCCGGTCTGTCCTTTGACATGACCGAAATGATCATCTGTTTCTGCATCTTATAACTCCTGGGGTTACGATAGGGGTACCTTGAAAAATAAGATTTTTTTGATCAATATCGAGGTGTAGCGAAATTTAAAACGCAATATACTGTGATATACGAGCATTTTTTATTTTTGCTGTAACGAAGAGATTGGCCAAAAGGCAATTTTTCATGGCGGCCTTTAGTTGAGCGGTGATAATAATTACTATTTAGTAAATATTCCAGACTATTTTCTCAGGTGGCGAAGAAAAGCCGATGAAGAAATAATGCTGGTCGACAAAAGCTGCCATTATTGCACTGTTTATGAAAATCATCAAGCAGGAAAAAATGGGGCCACGGTCGGAGTAGTGGCGGAAAAAACAGGATTGGTATGGATAGATGGGCAAGATTAAAGATCAGGTGACGAATAATTATAAAATAGAAGACGTTGTATACCATTTTATTCTTAAGTTAGTGTCTGTCCATGGATGAGCAATTTTGCACTAAATCGAGGCGCTTGATAAATTTAACCACAGGCATATATGCGATATTCCGAGGATTAAATTTTGAAAGCAACGAAGAGTTAGGGGAAAATGACCATTTATGGACAGGCACAAGTTAATGACATTGAATTACAGGTGTTAATTTATGAGTGTTTTTTTGTCATTCCTTGTATAGTCTGTTCTTTAGCGTGGTCGGTGGTCCGGGTTATGGTGCCCGGCTGTTGGTTTTGGGAAGATTGTCAGTTTATGTAGAGATGTGGGACCATATGATCAAAAAAAAATATATTGATAGTTTGCAAGAGGGTGAACGGTTTGACGACCTGTTTCTTGTTAAATCGGCAATCCTTGGTGAGACAAGAGCGGGTAAGCCATACCTGGTATTGTCGGTTTTGGATAAAAGCGGTGAGATATCGGGTCCGGTCTGGGAAGACGCGGTTCGGAACAAGTCTCTTTGTACTCCCGGCGAGGTGGTGAGGGTTGTCGGCGTGGTCCAGTCATATCGGGAAAAACCGCAACTGAAGATTGATGAGATTGAGAAAATTGATCAGTCCAAAATTGATCTGAGCGAGTTTCTGCCGTCGTCGGGTAAGTGTAGGGATGCGATGGCGGATGATCTGCAGAAAATTATTTTAACGGTTAAAAACCCTTTTTTTAAAAAATTGCTTAACCATTTTTTTAAAAAGGATATCTGGTGGCCTCGTTTCCAGGAAGCTCCGGCGGCCAAGGGTATACACCATGCTTATATCGGCGGCCTGCTGGAACATTCCCTTTCAGTTGCCCAGATCGCGGTTCTCCTCGCTAATCATTACGAGGGGGTGGATCATTCTCTACTGGTTGCCGGAGCCCTGTTACATGATATTGGAAAATTGGAAGAACTGACCTTTGAAGCGGGCCTGGTACAGTATACGGTGCGGGGGAGGTTGAAAGGTCACCTGGTGATGGGCAGTGAAATGGTGGCCGTTGCGGCCGGGCTGATTAAAAATTTTCCGGAGGATTTACTGGAACAGCTGCAACACCTTATCCTTAGTCACCATGGTCGTCAGGAGTTTGGTTCACCCACCGTGCCGATGACGGTTGAGGCCCTGATATTGAGTTTTATAGATGATCTTGATGCAAAAATGAATATCACGGAGCAGTTAAGGAGGAAAATGCAGAGCACGGAATTGTCCTGGACTGAATATCAGCGCATGTTGGAGCGTTATTTGTATCTTGGCGGCTTTTCAAAAAACAGGGACGGGAAAGATGGAGGTAAAGAAAAGGTGTCGGGGCGTCAACCGTCTCTTTTTTAACGGCTTGGCTGTATCTGTAAAAGTACGGGGAATACATTAAGATGGTAGCTGTTTCTTCAGTCTGTTTTTCTGCCCTGCGAGGTCAAGATAAAGCCAAGATGCTGGTTAGACGAACCATTGCGGCGGGACGCATGGCCCATGCCTATATCTTCCAGGGGCCGGAGGGAGTCGGCAAGAGCCTGTTTGCCAAGGGTGTGGCGGCGGCTGTGAATTGTCATGATAAATCCCGGATTGAGGCCTGTGGTGACTGCGTTTCGTGTCGCAAGTTTCGTTCGGGCAATCATCCGGATTTAACGGTGGTTCGGCCGGAAAAGGGGGCCGTTAAGATCGATCAGGTACGCAGGATGAGCAGGGAGCTTACCTATCCACCCTACGAGTCCGAAACGAGGGTTGTTATCCTGGAGGATGTTCACACAATGCGCCGCGAGGCCGCAAACAGTTTGTTGAAAACCCTGGAAGAGCCACCGGTTGATAATATTTTGATACTGACCAGCGAATCATCCCACGGTATACTGGCCACGTTAACATCTCGCTGTCAGATCCTGCCTTTTTTTCCGTTGAGCATTGATGATACTGTGGCCATCCTGGTCGACAGGGATGTGGATGCCGATAAGGCGCGGATACTTGCCCATCTCTCCGAGGGTAGTCCCGGCCGGGCCCTGTTACTGGAAAAGAAGGATTTGCTCAGCCTGTGGAAAGAGGTTGTTGAGGTGGTTTCCGATCCGGATATTGATCCTTCTCGTGATGTTGATATTATCCTGCAGCTTGGGGAAAAGATGGGGGCGTTGAAGGAAAATCTCCAGCTGTTTCTGGGCATGTTGCAGATATGGTTGCGGGATCTTCTCCTGGGCGATGGTGATTTTTTTCCTTCTGCCGGCGGCAGGAGGGTAAAGAAATGGGATTCCGGCCAGATATTGTCCCGTTTACGGGCCGTTGAAAGTGCCGGGAGAGAACTTGATCGGAACTGTAACAAGAATCTTGTCTGTGAAGTTTTGCTGTTTCGTTTGCAGAGCATTGCTGCCGGTGAGTGTAACTGCACACCATAAAATGAGAAAAGATACTTTATGGTGTTGCATCTACTTTGTTGTTGCTGGGTTAAAATGTTTTATACACCGGTGTTATTGTCGGCTCATATCTCCGGCTGGAGGTGAAGAGTCCGAATTTGTGCCTGTCCGTAAATGGCTATTTTGCTCTAACTCCTTGTTGCTCTCAAAATTTAATCCTCTGATAAAGCGAGGTACGAGACATCGAGATATCACGTATATGCCTGTGGTTAAGTTCATCGAGCGCCTCGATTTAAATCAAAATATCTCATTTATGGACAGACACTAACTTGTCGATTGCAGAAATTAGGTGTAATTTTATTTTGTAAGATTGTGTATGGACGTATCTAAAGGGTTGTGACGTAATGGTTGAAAATGAAAAAAACACTATTGATGCGCAAATTGAGCCGGAGGATCTCTGGTATTATCGCATACAATTTCGGATAGATGGACAGGTCTTCACCGCCTCGGCCGGATTTGCGGATCTGGGTCGTGGCTGTGGTGTTATGGTACGCACGGATCATGGTCCGGAACCCGCCCTAATCATTGAATCGGCGCCGATCTGCGGTTGTCGGGGCAGTGAGCGGCGGGTGAATTATGCCATAGAGGCGCCGTTGAATCCGGATGAACAGAGAAAATATCTGCATCTCATCGAAGATGAAAAGCGGGCGTTCCGGATCTGCAGTGACCTGGTGCTCAGCCATCAACTGCAGATGAGTCTTGTCAGGGTGGAACGTTTTTTTAACGGCAGCAAGATGATTTTTTATTTTACGGCCGATAACAGGGTGGATTTTCGGGCCCTGGTCAAGGATCTTGTCCAGGAATTTCGTACCCGTGTTGAGATGCGTCAGGTGGGTGTCCGTCACGAGACAAAGATGGTCGGCGGCATGGGAACATGTGGCAGGGAACTTTGTTGTTCCTCCTTTATTAAAAAATTTGATTCTGTCTCCATCAAGATGGCCAAGGAACAGGACTTACCCCTGAATCCCACTAAAATCTCGGGGGTTTGTAATAGACTTCTCTGCTGTTTGACTTACGAGTATGATACCTATAAAAAACAGCGAAAAAATATGCCGAAGCCGGGCAAGAAGATACGGGTGGATGGCGAGGTGTATCGTGTGAAACGTCAGGTGCCTCTTAAAGGGATTGTTATTGTTCAAAACGAGGCGGGTGAGGAGTCGATACTGGAAAGAAATGCGTGGAGGTCGGCCAAACCCTTGAAAAGGGGGGGTGGAGACAGGAAGAAACGGGGTGGTGCCGGCAAAGGCAAGAATGAAGCGGATACCCCGGCAATATTGAATAAACAGGAAAAGAGCTAAACCATATGACGACCTATATAACTACACCCATATATTATGTGAACGCCCAGCCCCATCTGGGTCACGCGTATACCACGATAGTGGCCGATACATACAGCCGTTTTAAGCGGCTCAGTGACGGAGAAGTCCGTTTTCAAACGGGTACGGACGAACATGGCGACAAAATTGCCAAGGCGGCTGAGTTACAGGGTATTCTCCCTAAAGAGTACGTGGATAAAATCAGCGGGATGTTTCGCGATACCTGGCCGTTACTGGAGGTTGAACCCGATTATTTCATCAGGACGACCGATGTAGATCATATTGATACCGTGCGTTTAATCCTGCAAAAGGTTTACGATGGCGGCGATATTTATTTTGACGAATATACCGGGCTTTATTGCCGTGGTTGCGAAAGATATCTGACGGAAAAGGAGCTGATTGACGGTAAATGCCCCGATCATCTGTCGGCCCCTGAGGAGATCGCCGAGCAGAATTATTTTTTTAAAATGTCCCGCTATCAGCAGCGATTAATAGATCATATCAAAGATAATCCTGATTTTATTACTCCGGAGCGGTACCGTAACGAAGTCCTGTCATTTTTAAATGAACCCCTGGAAGATTTGTGCATTTCCCGTCCCAAATCCCGCCTTGACTGGGGCATTGAATTACCATTTGATAATAAATTTGTAACCTATGTCTGGTTTGATGCATTAATCAATTATTTGACGGGGCTTGGTTACCCGGACGGAGAAAATTACGGGAAATTTTGGGGGGTGGCGGAGCACGTGATTGCCAAAGATATTTTGAAACCCCACGCGATTTTTTGGCCGACAATGTTGATGGCTATGGATGTACCCCTCTATAAAAAATTGCATGTTCATGGTTATTGGAATGTTGATGATACCAAGATGTCTAAAAGCATCGGTAATGTGCTTAGGCCGAGGGATCTGGTGGCTGAATATTCCATTGATTCCCTGAGATATTTTATCTTGAGGGAGATGTCGTTTGGGCTCGATTCGTCATTTAGTTCTGTGGCGATTGTGGCCCGTCATAATGCTGATCTTGCCAACGATCTGGGGAACCTTTTCAGTCGGGCAATGGCCATGGTCTACAAATATCGGGATGGTGTCGTTCCCCCGTTTCACGGTGTGGCGAGCGAAGATGAATACCTCGTTGATGCGGCCAGGGTGATGTTAGCGGACTATCGTCGCAATATGGAGGTGTTTGCCTTTCACCAAGGTTTAAGGGCGGTGTGGGAATTTATAAGCCTTGCAAATAAATATATTGTCAGCAACGAACCCTGGGTCTTGGCAAGAGAGGAGGGGCAGGAAAAGAGACTCGATGCTGTGCTGTATAACCTTCTGGAATGTTTGCGTATATTGGCAATGGTGCTGGGGCCGGTAATGCCGGGGGCCGCCGCAAAAATGACTGCGGGCCTGGCTTTGGAGAACAGCGATATGGCCTCCCTGGACCGTGGCGGTGACTGGGGGCAGATGTCGACGGGGAGTGAGTTGAAAAAAATAGAGGCGTTATTTCCGCGTCTTGAGGGCGAGAAGAGTGCAAAAAAAGCGTTGCAAGCGCACAAGAAATCCGCTAAAGAGCAGAAGAAAGCGGTTCCGGCCGAGGGTTGTCTCGATTTTGCTGATTTTCAGAAGATTGACCTGCGGGTGGGCAAGGTGGTTGCTGCCGTACCGGTTAAAAAATCGACAAAACTATTACAGCTGACGGTTGATGTTGGTGAGGAGCGGACGGTTGTTGCCGGGGTTGCCGAATATTATCAGCCGGATGAATTGATTGGCCGCAGGGTAATTGTGGTATGTAATCTCAAACCCGTCAAGCTGATGGGAGTTTATTCCCAGGGAATGGTACTGGCCGCAAAGTCGCAGGTCGATGGCAAAGAAAAATTAGTACTTGCGACGGTGGATGATTCTGTACCGTCGGGGAGTAAAATTACTTGAGTTTTTAGGAGAATTATATGTTTGTAATCAGTAATTTCGTGATATCTGTAGCCCAGCTGCTGGGTTTTGTTTTAACGGTTTATATGTGGATTGTCATCGGCCGTGTCGTGGTTTCGTGGGTCAGTGCCGATCCGCGTAATCCCGTTGTGGTTTTTTTATATGCGGCAACCGAGCCTGTGTTCAGTTTCCTTCGTAGATTTTTACCACTTAGGTTCCTGGGGCTTGATTTTGCACCCATGGTTTTGCTGCTAATCATTATGTTTTTGCAAGGGTTTCTTGTGCAGACTCTAAAAGAGATAGCTGTTAGGATGTGAGGGGTTGCCTGGAGAGTGTCCGGGAATGGTATTTTGCTGTAATTTCCCGCTGTTTGCAGAGTTTTCCAAATACCTGTGTTTGAGATAATTTGTTGTTTTCGGGCATCCTTTCGGGGTTGTTTGAGGGATTTAATAATTTAAATGGAGCCTATTATGTTGACACCGCAGGCGATAAAAGATCAGGAATTCAATATAAAATTCAGGGGCTATGATGCGATAGAGGTAAAGGCTTATCTGGAGTTACTCGCGGAGGATTTTTTTGAACTGACTGAACAGAATCGTATCCAGGGCGAAGAACTTGAGTCATATGCTGCGGATCTGGGGTCGATGCAGAAGCGGAAAGATGGCCCCGCTGGAGAGGGCGAGGGAGGTGACGATGATTCGGAGGATATTCGTTTTGAATTGGATGATGACCCCAAGGCAAAGGATCAGCAGATAAGCGACCTAAAAGCCGAGCTGGAAAAATTGCAGGAGACGGTTACGACCCTGGAGAAAGAGAACAAGGAATACCTGGATAAGATGGCGGAAATGGAGGAAAAAGTAGCAGAAAATGAAGTACTCCGTGGGAAAATTGCCGTGGTTGAAGAACAGAACAAGGAACTGAAAAAAGAAGGGCTGGACTTTAAAACCACGATTCTCGCCGCCCAGAAGTTTGCCGACAATCTCCGTAAGACCAGCGAAGAGGATGCCCTTAAATTGATGGAAGAGGCCATTGATGATGTGGAAAAATTCCGGAGTGAAGCCCATGCGGAACTGGCCAGGTTACCCAAGGAAATTGATGAACTGAAACAGAAGAAAAACCAAGTCAGAGAAGAATTAAGAGCAATTCTACAAACTTATCTTGATGAGTTGGATACGCAGGCAAGTGAGTTGATGGGTAAAGACGATGATCTGGCTGACCTGTTTCAGACAATACTCCTCCCGGAAAAAGAGGATGCCGATATGGATGATATTGATTCAATCGATATGAAACTTTAGTGGTTGGTGATTCATGCCTTTTCTCTATTCGCCGGCGACAGGTGGGGTCGGGATTCGGCTGTACGTGCAGCCGAAGGCTTCCAGAACAAAAATAGTCGGCCTCTTTGATGACCGTTTGAAGATTGCCGTTGCGGCGCCACCCGCAGACGGGAAGGCCAATGGGGTCGTGGTTAAATTTCTGGCCGGATTATTGCGGGTACCCGTTAAAGATGTTGTCTTGAAAAGTGGTTCCCGGTCGCGAAGAAAAACGGTCGTGGTACAATCCCTCGAGGGTGGTTTTGTTCGCGGGCTGTTGATGGTAATATTGGAGGGAGCAGATAAATAGTGCCCGGTTGTGTATGGGATTGCGGAGGAATGGTGAAAAATGAAAAGGTATGTGATCGGTAACTGGAAATGTCATAAATCGACAGCCGACGGGGAAAAATGGCTTGATCTCTTCGCCCGCCACTACAAGGCGCGGAAAGATTTAAACGTGATTATTGCCCCTTCCTTTGTCAGTCTTGAAGGTGTTGCCAATCATCTGGCCCGGCTTAATCTGCCCGGTGTCTTTTTAGCAAGTCAGGATGTTTCACCATTTCCAAAGGGTGGTTACACAGGGGCCGTGGCCGCGGATATGGTGCGGGATTTGGTTGATTATGTGATCTGTGGTCATTCTGAGCGGCGCAAATATTTTCACGAAACAGACCAGGATGTGGTGAACAAGGCCGGTGAAGTGGTGGATGCGGGGCTGGTGCCCATTATCTGTGTCGACACCTCCCAGGTATCGGCTCAATCGGCGGGAATGGCTGATCTCGATTGCCGGGATATGATAGTTGCCTATACCCCGGTGGAGGCCTTGAATTTCAATATTCCCGAATCCCCTGCAAGAGTTACGGAATCGTTGCGTCATATTCGACGGATTTATGGCGATTGGCCGATTATTTACGGCGGCGCCCTTGGCCGGGATAATGTCGAGAACTATCTGGCTATTGAGGAATTGTCTGGAATATTTCTCGGCTCGTCAAGTCTGGATGCGGATAATTTCGCGGCCCTTTGCAATATGGCCTAGGAGCTTGTCCGAGAATGCCAAAATGTCTATTCTTGGGCAACCCCATAGGATAGTTACGGTGATGTGAAAATATCGAGAATATGTTGGTTTGCCTGACAACTCTGTTTTAGGTCTTCCAGCCAGATTGCGGGCTTGGTTGGATCCCAGTGCAGTTTGTTGCTGCGCCATAATGAGCCGGTTTCAGGTAGGAAATCATTGAAAAAACTTGTCATATTCCAGGGTGTTGATGTGGCTTGGGAAAGATATACCAGGGAGAGAATATCGGCAAGTTGGACAATTAGGGGATAGTGTTTGTGGCAGGGGGCATCGTGGGGAGTATGGTGGTATCCCATGGCCATAACGAGCTTTTCGGGGAGCAGCCATCGATTGGCAAGCTGCAGGCTCACTTTTTCATGATTTATTGCAAAAGCGTTTTCCTCTTCCTCCGTGGTCGTCCTATAGTTACCGGGATTGGATAGATCTCCAAGGATTGAATAGTCGTGCGGGTACGTCATGATCATCGCCAGTTTGCCGATGTCATGGATAAGTCCGGCTATAAAAAGTTCGCTTGGTGATAGATTAAGGCTCTCTGCGATTATTTTTGCGGCCAGACCACAGGTTAGCGCGTGTTCCCAGAGCAGGTTGACCCGCTGTCTGTTTTCTTTATCCATTCTTGGAAAAGAGGCAAAGATGGCCTTACCTATAATAATATTTCTGATTTCCTCGAAACCCAGTACCACAACGGCGCGTTCCATGGTGCTGACTTCTCTTGGCACGCCGAAAAAAGCGGAATTTGCGACTTTAAGAATGGCACTGCACATGGCCTGATCGGGGAGGACCACTTCCATCAAATCGTTGGCGCTGCTTTCCGGGTTGGCCGTCACCGCCATAACCTTTGTGACAATGGCCGGCAGGGCGGGGAATGATTCTATCTGTTTGTTTATTGCTAAAAGGTCGGGTCGGTTCATGGCATTAATTGTGGAAATTTTTTAATAATATCCTGGTGTGCCTGTTCAACTAACTTTTCATCGATGTCAACCAGGCGATTTTCTGTTATAATTTTTAATATCTGAAGAACCAGAGCGGGGTCAAACTGTCTGCCGGCACCTTGACTCAGCTCCTTGATTATCACCGCAGGCGACAGTTTTTTTCTATGGGGTCGGTCCGAATTCATGGCAGCCAGCGCATCAACGATGGTGAATATTCTCGCCCCGAGCGGTATTTCATCTCCCTTTAAGCCCTGGGGTTTGCCTGTACCGTCGAATCTTTCTCCATGGTGAAGGAGGATGGCCCGTTCATTTGAGAAATAATCAAACATTTCCGTAAGCTCGGTGAGCTTAAAGGGGAGGTCGTCCATGGTTTTTCGCTCCGAGCCGGTGAAAATACCGGGTTTGGAGAGCAGGTCGTTATGGAGTAGGAAACGGATACTGTTGTAGAGGATGATTGCATTTTGAAAAGTCTGGATATGTTGTTCCGGCAGGCTAAGTTTCTCTCCCAACAGGTGTATATAACGGGAAACAGTAGTGATATGTTGCTGATTTTTGGGGCCGACGACATTTTTGGCAAGAAGTTGTAGTGAAGCGATGGTGGAACGCCTGGTTTTGGCAAGGATTTTATTTAGTGTTTCTTTTAGAAAAGCTAAAGATTCCTGGGTGGAGTACTCCTCTTCCGTGCCGTATGGAATAACCCTGTTTCGTCCCTCGGCCTTGGCCATGAAAAGGGCTGTTTCCGCCATTGTGATGAATTCATTATAGTCCGCCGGGCTGTGACTTTGCAGGGAGGCAACTCCTATTGACAGTGTGATTGAGGTCTGTTTATCCCTGTTTCTAAAGGGCTTGCCCGTACAGTGGCCGCGAATTTTTTCGGCAATTTTCAAGGCGAAATTCAGGCTCGTATCCGGTAACAACACGATGAAGACTTCACCTGTAAAACGGTAACAGGTACCATATTTTTTTGTGGCAACGGTGAGGCGGGCTGCAATTTCGTTAAGGATAAAATCACCGAACTCTATTCCTGATGATTTGTTTACCTTGTTAAAGTAATCTATATTCAACATTAACAATGATACGTCTTTATTAGATCTTTTGCCCTGCTGCAATTTATCGATAAGGTGGATGGTGAAATGTCGTCGGTTGAAAAGACCGGTGAGGGTATCACGGCTGGTGATTGCGTCGAGTTGTCTGTTCAAGGTGAGTGAGTTGATATGGTGTTCAGTACAGATCTTACTCACCTTATTAAGAAAAATAATTTTGTGGTGGAGCATTGCCCGGGAGATGGGGAGAGCTAAGTAGTCCACCGGTCTGCTGTCTATTTTCTCGTGGATCAGAACCGGTGGTTTTTGTGAACTGCCCAGTACCAAAAGAGGGATATGCTCAGGTATATCGGTGTATGTCGACAGATTGCCGGGTTGTTCGGAGTCGCCGCGGATAACCATGAAGTTTGCCCGTGCCCATTCCGAGGAGGTTGGTGGTTTGGGTGACGAGAGGCAGATCACACCTGTTGATATTGAGTGGATGGTCTCTATTGCGTCCTCGTAGGAATCCACAATATCAGTGTGCATATGTTGTTGGTAGATCATTGGTTGGGCTGGTGCCATTTCAGGAGGTCGTCTCAAATGCGCTTTCGCACGGCCTCACTGGTTATGGGCTACGTCCACTGGTTTTTAAGATACTTTTTGGTTTATTGCCGCTATTAAAAAGTATATAATTTTTTGCTGTTAAAATGCAAATTATCGCAATAATAATCTTTAAATAGCAAATAGTTGGAGTATGAAAAGGAGCCGACGTTTTTTGTCTCTCCAGCGGATTGGAAGAATAATGGTCTATAAAGAAACGATGAAAGAGGTAACGGCCCGGATTAAGGAACAGGCCGATATTGTCCAGATTATTGGTCAATGTGTTGATTTGAAACGCAGTGGTGTCAGATATCTTGGTCTATGTCCTTTTCATGGAGAAAAAACACCTTCTTTTTCAGTCCACGGTGGTCAGCAGTTTTTTCACTGCTTTGGTTGCGGCGAATCCGGTGATGTTTTCAGCTTTTTGATGAAATATTATCATTTGGACTTTCCATCGGCTGTAAAAGAGCTGGCGGAGAGATATCATGTGGAGTTGCCTGATTTCCGCTATTCGCCCAAAGAACGACTGCGCCAGCAGCAAAAAGATCTGCTCTTTGGAGTAAATGAAAAGACCGCCTTGCTCTACAGCGAATATTTGCAGAATAACAAAGAGGCTGAAGCTGCGCGTGAATATTTGCAAAAAAGGGGTGTCGGTGAAGAGATCAGCAGGCGTTTTCGTATCGGTTATGCACCGGCGGTGGAGGCGGAGGGTTGGAATTTTTTAGCGAAGAAACTCAATGCATCGGAACAAAAGACGGCGCTGGAGGCGGGGTTGCTTGTCCAGAAGGAGCGGGGCGGAACCTATGATCGTTTTCGGGATCGTATCGTTTTTCCAATCCTTGACCTTGGGGGCCGCGTCTGTGGTTTCGGGGGCAGGATTGTCGGGCAGGGTAAGCCTAAATACCTTAATTCGCCGGAGAGCCTGGTGTTTAACAAGAGTAAATTGTTGTTGGGATTATATCAACAAAAAGAGGCGATACGCAAAAATGGATATGCAATTTTGGTCGAGGGGAATTTTGACCTGATTTCTCTGGTGGCCCATGGTTGCGAAAACGTTGTTGCTCCCCTCGGCACGGCATTGACCAGGGAACAGTTGCGGTTGATTAAACGTTTTGCCGACGGGGCAAAGCTACTTTTTGATGGGGATGAGGCCGGTGCCAAGGCCGCTGTTCGCTCCGTACCCCTTTTTCTTGCGGAACAGTTGCCAGGCAGTGTAGCTATTCTTCCACCCGGTCATGATCCGGACACCTTCATGCGGGAAAAAGGTCTGCAGGCCCTGACCCGTCTTTTAGAAGAATCGGAGAGTTTACCAGAGTTTGTTCTGGCTCGGCTTGTTGATCGGTACGGATTGACCCTGGACGGGAAGAGCCGTATTGTTGAAGAGTTGCAACCGTTGGTAAAAGCAGCGGCCTCACCATTGCAAAGATCGCTTTTCGTCTCTCATTTTGCAGGGGAGCTTGGTATGGACACGGCCCAGCTGGATGTTCTCCTGGCCCGGTCGGGCAAAGATTTTTCGGGGCCTCCGCCGGTTGTAAACGGTTCCAGGCCGGTTGAGCGTGTTGCACCTCTGTCCATCGCCCAGCGGCAGTTTGTGGCGTTTATGATTCTCCATCCCCGCTTTTTCTCCCGCCTGGAGGAAGGAGGGATTAGAGAGTTTCTGGCCGGTGGTGTGGGGGAAATATTATTTTTGCAATATAAAGATTTATTAGCAAAAAATTGTGGGGCGGAGCCGGAGGATTTATTAACGTTGTTACCGGAAGGAAGCGAGAGAAACGTTGTGGCCGAGCTGTTGCTGGATGCGGCAAAACAGGGTTATGGCGGCAAAGGTGGTGACCCGGAGGAGGAACTTATCGAAATGTTGGCGTTTTTACAGAGATACAATTTGCAAAAAAAATCAGATGCCTTGATGGCCCGGATAAAAATAGCTGAACAGGAAGATGATTACCAACAACTGCAAAATCTTATGGCTGAAAATCTTAAGATTACCAGAGAGTTGCATGGCGAATAGCCGGTTTTACTCCTGCTTCCGGAATTTGAGGGAAAGGTTGACTCCTGGGGTTTCTTATCCCCCAAAAAGAGTAAATTATTGGTCTGCAAAGATGAATTTTCTTGACTTTTTTGTTTGTTTGGTTTGATTGTGAGGGATGTGTTTGAATTAGTACTGTTTTTTTAATTATCCTTGCAAACCGATGGTTTTGAAGCAGCGGCCTATGCTGTGATGATATCGTTAAAATATTGTTCGCGGGGTGCGTAAAGTATCTTTTATCAAAGAGCGAAAGGAGTTAAAGGTGGACCACGATTTTCAAGATGACTCGTTGCATTACGTCTCGACAGATGATGATTGTGTCGCTCCTGTAGATTTTTCTGAAATTCCGGTGGAGAAAAGGAGGGGGCGTATCAAGGATCGACGCTGTAGTCAATTTAGTGATCGAAGGAAAAGTGAAAGGCGAAGGGCTTCGCGATCTGGTAAGCGGGGGAAATCGCAATCTTCTGCCGATCCCATGAATATTTATCTTCGTGAAATGGGGACGCTGACGCTCCTCAGTCATAAGGAGGAGCTTAGACTGGCAAAGGCGATGGAGGAGGGTAAGCGCAGGGTGCAGAATGTGGTCTTTAAAACGCCTTTTGCCATTCCCGTCCTGCTGGAGGTGGCCAAAGGTCTTGATAAAAACAGTGAAAAAATTGCCCAGATAGTAACTGTGGACCAGGACGGCGGTGCGGTGAATATGGAAAAGGAAAGCAAGGATTTCCTGGCCCGCATTGACCAGATGGTCGTTCTTAATGAAAAAAGAGAAAAATTACTAAGTAAATATCTGCTCCTCGATGAAAACTCTCAAGAGGCGGGCCGGGTTTTTGAAGAGTATGAACAGGTCTGTGTGGCGATGGGTGAACTCTTCCAGGATAAAATCATCTGTTCAGATTGCGTGAAAGCTGTGGCAACCGGCCTTGAGGAACTTTCCAAAAGATTTAGAAAGGTCTTTGTCGAGGTACTGAACGAACACAGCAAAAAAATGGTTGACGCCGATGCAAACGTTGCCGGTGAGGTTATTGAGAAACAGGTCGACCGACAGATATTGGAAGAGTCGGGAATTGACCAAAAACAATTACAATCGATTCTCCAGGAAGTGGATGCCGGTTGGGATATGTATAAACAGGCGAAGGAGGGGCTGGTTCGGGCAAATCTTCGTCTTGTTATTTCGGTGTCGAAAAAATTTGTTAACCGGGGGTTGCAATTTTCGGATCTCATCCAGGAAGGTAATATCGGTTTAATGAAGGCCGTGGAAAAGTTTGATTACCACCGGGGTTATAAATTCAGTACCTACGCCACGTGGTGGATCAGGCAGTCAATTACCAGGGGTATAGCCGATCAGGGTCGAACCATTCGTTTGCCGGTCCATATGATCGAGACAATAAACAGGCTTCTTAGGGTGTCGAAGGATTTTATGCTTGAAGAGCATCGGGAACCCACTCCTGAGGAGATGGCGGATCAGCTTGGCACGGAGGTACATAAGGTGAAATCCGCTTTGAAGATTGCCAAAGATGCCATTTCTCTTGATACCCCGGTGGGTGACGACGGCGAAACATTCCTCGGTGACTTTATTGAAGACAAGGAAAAATTAGGGCCTGATGAGGTCTCGATGGTATCTAGTCTGCGGGATTGTTTGTCCCAGGTGATGTCATCACTTTCCCCCCGGGAGGCCAAGGTGCTTCGCATGCGTTACGGAATCGATGTCGATTGTGACCATACACTGGAGGAGGTGGGCAAATGTTTTGCGGTGACCAGGGAGCGTATACGGCAAATCGAGGCCCAGGCTATTATGAAGTTGAAGCACCCGTCCAGGGTTGACGAACTTAGGATTTTCATGACTGATTGAAGGTGATTTGTTGGTCTCTGATACAGGATTGCCTGTTTTTAAGGTTAATGTTGAAATGTTTTTATCTCTCCTTGCTTGCCCTTTTTCTCTGCGGGTGCGTTGATGGCTGAGACCATAGATTGGTTGGAGCTTAGCCTGGTGCCGGGCCTGGGGCTGCACAGTTACTGGCGGCTCGTCCATCATTTTCTTAGCCCGGACAGGGTGTTAAGGGCGTCGAAAAAGGAATTGCTCCGGGTGGTGGGGATACAGGAGCGACACATTGCCGGGCTCTTTGGGGCCGGGGTGAATCCCCATGCAGAAGCGGAGCGGGAAATTGAACGGTCGGCCTCGGCAGGAGTTATGATTACGGGTTTTGATGACCCGTCTTATCCGCCGATGTTAAAGCAGTTATCCGATCCGCCCCCCGTACTTTTTTCCCGTGGCCGCAAAGAGTTGTTTACCCGTCCGACGGTGGCCATGGTAGGTTCCCGCGCTGCCACTTCCTATGGGAAAAGAACAGCATTTTCCCTGGCTAGAGATCTGTCGCAACTTTCGTTTACAGTGGTATCGGGGTTGGCGCTCGGTATTGATACCGAATCCCATGTGGGTGGTTTGCAGGGTGTTGGGAGTACCGTGGCCGTTTTAGGCTGTGGTCTTGACGTGGTCTATCCCCGGCAGAACAAAAAACTATTTCAGGAAATTGCCGAACAGGGTGTCCTGGTTAGTGAGTATCCCCTGGGTACGCGACCTGAAGGGTTCCGTTTCCCGGCTCGTAACCGCATTATTGCTGGATTGAGTAAAGGGGTGGTTGTGGTGGAGGCTGCCAGACGTTCGGGTTCTTTGATAACTGCGCAGATGGCCCTGGATTACAATAGAGAAGTCTTTGCCGTTCCGGGTCAGGTGGATTCTTTTAAGAGTGAAGGGGCCCATTATCTTTTGCAGCAGGGCGCAAAGCTGGTGCAAAAGGTTGATGATATTGTTGTAGAGTTTGGTGTGGTCGCGGGTGTTCTCCACGGGGAAAGCGCGGAGGCGGAGACGGATACGTCCCATCTTGATCCGGAGGCATTGACCCTGCTGCAATATATTGATACCTACCCGCAGGCGCGGGAGGCATTATTTAAACGGACGGGCTTGTCCGCCGCCCGGGTAAGTGAGTTGTTGCTTTTTCTGGAACTGGACGGCTTGATAGAGATGTTGCCGGGTGATAAATTAAGAAAAATTTAAGTTTAAAACTAAATTCTGCGTATAATAAGTAGGTTTGATTTTTGTGGAGTCATGGAGGAATAACATGGAGAGGGATCTTCGCATTGCACCCTCAATTTTATCGGCTGATTTTGGTCGATTGGGTGCTGAAATTAAGGCGGTCGAGAGGGGTGGTTGTGATATAATTCACATCGATGTGATGGATGGTCATTTTGTGCCGAATATTACCATCGGCCCCCTGGTGGTTGAAGCCGCCCGGGCGGAGACGACGCTGGAACTGGATGTACACTTGATGATAGATGATGCGGATAACTACATAGAAAGTTTTGCCAGGGCCGGGGCCGACTGGATAACCGTCCACGTTGAGGCGTGTAATCATCTGCATCGTACGGTGAACAGAATTAAGGAACTGGGTAAAAAAGCCGGGGTTGTATTGAACCCCGCTACTTCACTTGCCACCCTTGATTATATTTTGGAGGATGTCGATATCGTGATGTTGATGTCCGTCAATCCAGGTTTCGGTGGTCAGTCGTTTATCCCCTCGACTCTGGCCAAGATATGGCAGTTGCGACAGCGCATTGATGTCATGGAGCTGAGTATCGATATAGAGATTGATGGCGGAATCAGTGGTAAAAACATAGCGGATGTGGCCGAGGCAGGCGCAAATATTTTTGTCGCGGGTTCTGCCGTTTATGGTAGTGACGACTATCGGGTAACCATAGAAGAACTTAAGGAACTGGCTCGACAGGGGGCTGCAAAGTATAAATAACTCCTCCTCCCCGAGGGGAATCAGCGTCGATATGGAATCTTTTTCAAAAAGCAAGGCCCATGGAAAGCTCCTGTCCCTGGCTGCTCGACCGTATGATCTTACCAGGTCATGTGGACTTCGGGCCGATGGGAGATTATCACGCTATATCTGTCGTTCCGAATTATTGAACCTATATTACGCAACGCAGAGGGTTGATTCAACTGTTTTGGCAACATTGCAGGAGTTGGCCGACGAGTTGCGGCTGGTGGAGCAGTTTAAGGAGATGCGCCGGGGGGCCGTGCTAAATAGAATTATAGGTTATCCCAGTGAAAACAGGCAGGTATTGCATACTGCCTGCAGGGACGTTTTTGCGGACCCGGCTGAACCCGTTGCCACGGCGGCGGCGAAAAGGGAAATTGATAAACTGCAGGCCTTTCTCCGTGATCTTGAAAAAGGGCGTATAGTCAATGAACAGGGTCGGCCGTTTGATACCATGATACAAGTGGGAATCGGGGGCTCTGACCTGGGGCCGCGTTCTGTTTTCGAAGCACTTAAATATTACGGTATTTCCGGGAGAAAGGTATTTTTTCTCTCCAATGTGGATCCCGACGACTGTGCGCAAGTCCTCGGGGAGATTGACCTTGGCACCACCCTTGTTAACATTGTTTCAAAAAGCGGTACCACCCTCGAAACCCTGACGAACGAAAAGTTTATAAGGGGCGCCTTGAAAAGGGCGGGCCTTGATCCCGTGCGACACTGTATCTCCGTGACCGGCAAAAACAGCCCGATGGATGATACGTCCCGGTATTTACGTTCTTTTTATATGTACGGTTACGTGGGGGGCAGGTACAGTACCACTTCAATGGTCGGTGGTGTGATACTGGGATTTTACTTAGGTTTTTCGCAATTGAAAGAGTTTTTAAAAGGAGCGTCCACTGTCGACCGAGAGGCCGAGAACAAAGATATTTTAAAAAATGTGCCACTGCTACTTGCCCTCCTGGGCATATGGAATCGTAATTTTCTGGGTTACCCCACCCTGGCGGTTCTTCCGTACAACCAGCCCCTGCATCGTTTCCCAGCCCATTTGCAGCAGTGTGATATGGAAAGTAACGGTAAGTCCGTTGATCGTTACGGTAATATGGTTGATTACCGGACGGGACCAATAGTGTGGGGTGAGCCGGGAACCAACGGCCAACACGCGTTTTATCAGTCTCTCCACCAGGGAACCGAGATTGTCCCGGTGGAGTTCATCGGCTTTATGGAATCACAAAACGATATGGATATGGAGGTTGAGGGTTCCACTTCCCAGCAGAAATTACTGGCAAATCTTTACGGACAGATTGTGGCTATGGCCGTGGGTCGAAGTTCCGATGAACCCAATAAAAGTTTTCCTGGCAATCGTCCGTCGTCTTTGCTTTTCGCAAAAAAACTGACGCCGATGGTAATGGGCGCACTCCTAGCCGTCTATGAGGCAAAGATCGTTTTTCAGGGTTTTGCCTGGAATATAAATTCTTTTGACCAGGAAGGCGTTGAGTTGGGAAAGGTTCTGGCCAGACAATCCCTGGAAGAGCTGGTTGCCCATATCGGTGACGGTGAAGAAGAATTGTATCAGCATCTGCTCGCATATCTCTCCAAAAACCCTGCCTGAAAATAGCAGTGCTGCTGCCGACGTATCGGCGTCGGCTTTGTGATAACCTGCTCGAACAACCGTGGTGCATTGATCCGTTTCCCCGGTATCCGCTTCTTCTCAACCCGTGATAAAACGGGGCTGGTGGCTGAATAGTGGTTCATTTAAGGGCCACTATCGGATGGATTTTTGTTGACAAAATTGCGTAGCAAAGATATTCTCACACGCTGAATATAAATTCATTGTGTCGATTTACGTCCCCGTCGTGCGCATTCGTGTTTGACGGGGGTGTCGGCTTGTTTGAAAATGAAAGAACGAACCGTCAGACGGTTTTTGTTTTTCAGTTTAAAAAATGAGTTTGGTAATGGTTGAAGTATCAATTGAAATTTAAAGGAGGAAATCATGGCAAAGCATGAGACGCCCTTGTTGGACCAACTGGAGACTGGCCCGTGGCCGAGCTTCGTGACCGACTTAAAGCGCCAGGCAGAGAAGAAGCCTGAGTGTTGGGACATTTTGGGGATCCTGGAGCTGTCATATAAAGAGAGAATTACCCATTGGAAGCACGGCGGGATTGTAGGTGTTTTTGGTTACGGTGGTGGTATTGTTGGCCGTTACGCAGATTTACCTAAAAGGTTCCCGGGTGTTGAGCATTTTCATACGATTCGTGTAGCTCAGCCTGCGTCCAAATATTATTCCACAGCGAATCTTCGTCAATTGATGGATCTCTGGGAAAAGCATGGTTCCGGTATGACCAACTTTCATGGTTCAACTGGCGATATCATTCTTCTTGGTACCCGTACTGAGAATCTTGAACCATTCTTTTGGGATCTGACCCATGATATGGGCCAGGATCTTGGTGGTTCCGGTTCCAACCTGCGTACTCCAGCTAACTGCTTGGGTCAGTCTCGTTGTGAGTGGGCCTGTTATGATACAGAGGAAGCATGTCATCATTTGACTCTTCATTATCAAGATGAAATTCATCGCCCTGCATTTCCGTATAAATTTAAGTTTAAATTTTCCGGTTGTCCAAATGACTGTGTTGCGGCCATCGCACGTTCTGATGTCTCCGTTATTGGTACCTGGAGAGATGATATTCGCATCGATCAGGCTGGCGTAAAAGAGTACGTTGCCGGCAATTACCCGCCAAACGGTGGAGCACATGCTGGAAAAGACTGGGGTGCTTTTGATATCCAGAAAGAAGTTATCGATATCTGTCCTACCGACTGTATGTGGATGGAAGGTGATGAATTAAAAATCGATGATAAAGAGTGTACACGTTGTATGCATTGCATTAACGTTATGCCTCGTGCTCTGCGTCCTGGTGCTGATCAGGGTGCAACCATTTGTGTAGGTGCAAAAGCTCCCATCCTCGATGGTGCCCAGTTCTCAACCCTTATTGTTCCTTTTATGAAGATCTCTAAAGACAATGATTTTGAAGAATTGATTGATTTTATCGAAACGATCTGGGACTGGTGGATGGAAGTTGGTAAAAATCGTGAGCGTGTTGGTGAAACAATGCAGCGTGTTGGTCTACCGACATTCCTCAATGTTATGGGTATTGATCCAATTCCGCAGCATGTTAAAGAACCTCGATGTAATCCATACATATTCTGGAAGGAAGAAGAGGTTGAAGGTGGTTTTGAGCGCGATATCATTGAGTTTCGTAAGCGCCATGCGGCCTGATGCTGTAGTAATTTGAGCTAACAATTCATATTATATAAGGAGAATTATCATGGGTTATAATCCGGATAAACCAATGGATGGGCGTATTTCAGATCTTGGTCCACCACATTACGAACAGTTTTTTCCGCCGGTTATCAAGGCCAACAAGGGCAAGTGGTTGTATCATGAAATCGTTCAACCCGGCGTGTTGATGCATAAATCCGAGACCGGTGACGAGGTATACACCGTGCGTTGCGGTACTGCCCGTCTCGTTTCCGTCGAATATATTCGAGAAGTTTGTGATATCGCTGACAAACATTGTGACGGTTTCCTACGTTTCACCACCCGTAACAATGTTGAGTTCATGGTCGATTCAAAAGACAAGGTTCAACCGCTCCTCGATACCCTTGCCTCCATGGGTAACAGGTATCCCGTGGGTGGAACCGGAGCCGGTGTAACCAATATCGTCCATACCCAGGGTTGGGTGCATTGTCATACGCCTGCAACCGACGCATCCGGCGTTGTTAAGGCGGTAATGGATGAACTGTTTGACTACTTCACCTCTATGACGCTTCCTGCTCAGGTACGTATTGCCCTGGCCTGTTGCTTGAATATGTGTGGTGCCGTACATGCTTCTGATATCGCGATTCTCGGTATCCACCGTAAGCCGCCGATGATTGATAACGAGCGTATCACCGGTGTTTGCGAGTTGCCCCTTGCAATCGCCTCTTGTCCCCTTGGCGCCGTTAAGCCCGCTAAGGCCGAGGTAGATGGAAAAGAGATTAAGAGTGTTAAGGTTAACGTTGAGCGTTGTATGTTCTGTGGTAACTGTTATACTATGTGTCCGGCCATGCCCCTTGCGGATCCGGAAGGTGACGGTATTGCCATCCTGGTCGGCGGCAAGGTATCCAACAGGATCAGCGCACCGAAGTTTTCTAAATTGGTTATCCCCTTCCTGCCCAATAATACGCCACGCTGGCCTGAAGTTGTCAGTGCGGTGAAAAAGATTCTTGTCGCCTATGCCGATGACGCCAGAAAGTACGAGCGTGTAGGTGAATGGGCCGAGAGAATTGGTTGGGAGAAGTTCTTTGAAAAATGTGATATACCGTTCACCATGAAGAGTATCGATGACTATCGTCTTGCCTATGATACCTGGCGTACTACGACGCAGTTTAAGTATACCAGTCATATCAAATAGATGACAGGATTGGTGGTTGATGACCGGGTGGTCTTTTACCGCCCGGTCTTTTGATGCTTTCTTCTAAACATATACCAGGAGTATAACCATGGCACTGAGTAAAGATGATCTTAAGAAAGCCATTGAGGAGAAAGCCAGCAAGTCTCCTAAACCCCAGCTTTATATCAAGGATTTTTATAAATGTGATCCTGATTCAAAGCCGCGGGTCATTAAAAATGTTGCAAATGAAATGGTCAGGGAGGGGCGCTTGATGTTCTGGTCCTCCGGATCCACGACCATGTATGCTATTCCGTCGCGTATCCAGGATGAAGAAGGTTCTTGATAAGCGGCGATAAAAGCGTGTTTTTTGAAAAGGCCCAGGAGATGATTTCTCCGGGCCTTTTTTTTTGGTTATTTTAAATGATTCGGTCAGAACAAATTCTAAAAGGGTTGTTCGGCATTGGTTTTTTTAGCAAATCCAAAGAAGTTTTTCATGTCTAAGATACATTTTCTTGAATCGACGCCATCCACCAATATTGTGGCCAGGACAATGGCAGAGGATGGTGCCCCGGAAGGCGTGGCGGTGGTGGCTTCTTCCCAGTCAGCGGGACGCGGTCGCTTGGGGAAAACATGGTTCTCCGCAGCGGGTCTGGGGTTGTATTGTTCAATTATTGTGCGTCCCCGGCTGACGGCGGTCGATTATCCCAAAATCACCCTGGCCGCCGGGGTGGCCGTTGCACTTGTCCTCGATAGGTTGACGGGTGGAAACACACAACTGAAATGGCCAAACGATATTTATTTTTCCGGTAAAAAATGTGGTGGTATATTAACGGAGTCATCGCCACTGTCCTCTACTTATTCTTGTAATTACGCCATTGTAGGTATTGGTGTAAATGTCAACAACCGCAGGAATGATTTCCCACCGGAATTGTGTGATCAGGTAACTTCACTCCGCCTTGAAACTAATAAAAATTATGTTATACGAGAACTCTTTGGGGAAATCAGGGGGGAGTTGTTGCGGCAGGTTGATCTGCTAAGTCGAGGTGGTTTTCCCAACATATTAACGTTGTGGCGAGAAAAGGATTTTCTTTTGGGGAAAAGGATGCGGTGTGTGGGGATGGATCACTCCGTACTCGAAGGTGTTGCCCTGGGGCCGGATGATGAGGGTGTGTTACACGTAAAGGATGATAACGCTATCCGCCACCGGGTGTTGTCCGGTGATGTGGGGCTCGCCCGAATCAAACAGCCCGCCGCAAAAAAATAATGCAACGGGCTGTTTATATGTCATTATCTATGTGTTCAGGGTCTTAGTAGCGATAGTACTCTGGTTTAAAAGGACCATCGACCGGCACATTGATATAGTCGGCCTGTTCCTGGGTCAGTGTTGTTAGGTGTACTCCGATCTTTTCGAGGTGGAGCCTGGCGACCATTTCGTCAAGTTTCTTGGGTAGAAAATAGACATCTTTTTTGTATTTTCCGGGGTTGGTCCATAATTCAATCTGGGCCAGAACCTGGTTGGTAAAGGAATTGCTCATAACAAAACTAGGGTGTCCTGTGGCGCAGCCGAGGTTAACCAGGCGTCCCTCCGCCAGGATAATTATTTTTTTACCGTCGGGGAAGATTATATGGTCAACCTGGGGTTTGATATTATCCCATTCCAGGTCACGTATCCCAGCTATATCAATTTCAGAATCAAAATGGCCGATATTGCAGACAATGGCTTCATCGGGCATCATCTCCATATGGGCACGGGTTATGACCTGAAGGTTACCGGTGCAGGTGACGAATATATTACCCAGGGGGGCCACCTCCTCCATGGTAACCACGTTAAATCCTTCCATGGCAGCCTGCAGAGCGCAAATCGGGTCAATTTCCGTGACATAAACCGTGGCGCCCATACCCCGTAACGCCTGGGCGCATCCCTTGCCCACGTCACCATAGCCGATAACCACCGCATTTTTGCCGGCAATCATTACATCCGTAGCCCGTTTAATGCCGTCAATCAACGATTCCCGACAGCCGTAAAGATTATCGAATTTGGATTTGGTTACGGAATCATTTACATTAAAGGCGGGACAACCCAATTCGCCATTGGCCGCCATTTCACTCAGCCTGTGTACGCCCGTGGTGGTTTCTTCACTGATGCCTCTTATCTCCGGGAGGAGTTCGGGATATTTTTCGTGGATAACCAATGTTAAATCTCCACCGTCATCCAAAATCATATTCGGCCGCCAACCGTCAGGGCCGAAAATAGTCTGTTCGATACACCACCAGAACTCCTCTTCGTTTTCGCCCTTCCAGGCAAAAGTCGGGATACCGGCCCTGGCCATGGCGGCGGCGGCTTGATCCTGGGTGGAAAAGATATTGCAACTTGACCAACGTACCTCGGCGCCGAGGGCAACCAGTGTTTCCATTAAAACTGCGGTCTGTATCGTCATATGCAGACAACCGGCAATACGGGCGCCCTTAAGCGGTTTTGTATTGCCGTATTTTTCGCGTAACGCTATCAGGCCGGGCATTTCGGTTTCGGCAATTTCCACTTCTTTACGGCCCCATTCGGCAAGGTTTATATCAGCAATTTTATAATCTTGAGTTGTCTCTGTCATGGTAATTCCCATCTGTATCTAAGGTAAGGATAAAAATAAATATTTATCAGCTAATTTTTGCCGCATCACGGAGGATATCGGCCTTATCGGTTTTCTCCCAGGTAAAATTGTCCAGTTCACGACCGAAATGGCCGTAGGCAGCCGTTTCCAGGTAAATCGGGCGCAGCAAGTCAAGTTGCTGGACTATCGCCTTGGGACGTAGGTCGAAATGTGCGGTGATCAGTTCCTTTATTTTCATATCCGATATTTTACCGGTACCAAAGCTGTTTACATTAATGGAAACCGGCAGGGAGATGCCTATGGCATAGGCGACCTGGATTTCCACCTCATCAGCGATTCCGGCGGCGACAATATTTTTGGCGACATATCTGCCATAATAGGAACTGGATCTGTCAACCTTGGAGGGATCTTTGCCTGAAAAAGCTCCTCCGCCGTGGGAACCTTTGCCCCCGTATGTGTCAACGATAATTTTTCTACCGGTGACGCCACAATCTCCAACCGGGCCGCCGATTACGAAACGACCGGTGGGGTTGATGAAAAATTTGGTGTCCTTGTCGATCATATCGGCAGGGAGAGTAGGTTTGATTATTTCTTCCATAACACCTTCCCGCAGATCTTCGTAACTAATGCTGTCTTCGTGCTGAGTGGAGAGGACAACCGCCTCAATACGGGACGGCTGGTTGTTTTCGTATTGTATGGTGACTTGACTCTTTGCGTCGGGTCGGAGCCATGGTAGAATTTTTGCCTTGCGTACGTCGGCTTGGCGCTTGGTAAGGAGGTGTGCATATGTAATCGACATGGGCATCAATACCTCGGTCTCACGACAGGCATAGCCGAACATAAGGCCCTGGTCACCTGCGCCCTGGTCCAGGTCGAGCCCCGAACCGATGTTGACACCCTGGGCAATATCCGGGGATTGTTTGTCTATGGAGGTGATGATGGCGCAGGATTGAGAATCAAACCCCATGTCGGATGAATTATAGCCTATTTCCTTTATGGTTTGTCGCACCACTTCGGGCATATCGACCCAGGCCGAGGTGGTGATTTCACCGGCTATCACCGCCATTCCTGTGGTTACGAGTGTTTCGCAGGCTACCCTGGCTACGGGATCTTGTTGTAATATAGCGTCAAGTATTGCATCAGAAATTTGATCGGCAACCTTGTCGGGATGCCCCTCTGATACGGACTCGGATGTAAATAAGTAATCGGACATGATAGCTCCAGGAAAATAATAAAAACAGATGTATACGTTACGTTTCTTTAACAAACCGTTAAAAAGGAAAATACTATACACAATAGTGTAGTAAATTGCGGTAAAAAGCGCAAATATCCGAATAAATAATGTTTAAGTTATGGACAAGTGGCATTGTAACGAAATAAATGAGCTGATTCGGCTAATAAGGTTGTTCGTCTGTTTCTAAAAAATTAGTTACAATAATGGTTGCTGGAGGTTAAAATTTGCCCCCATGTAAATAGTGATTACCTTGCCTGCAGTTACTCGGTTGTAAAACAGGACCAGGCTGAATTTTGCAATTTCTTAGCTTTTGCCACCTGGGATATGCAGGGTAGCAATGATGCCGACGTAATGATATTTTTAAGAAATTTGATTATGTAAAAAACAGTTTTTGACCAACTTTCTGATTTAAAAAAGGAATTATACAGATGTCCATTGAAGCGGCAAAAGAAGTTTTATTGATAGAGGAACAGGGTTTGGCTACCGTGCGAAAGAATATCGGTGAAGAGTTTGTGCGGGCGGTTGAAGCCATTCTTGACTCTCCCGGTAGATTGGTGATAACCGGTATTGGTAAATCCGGTATTGTCGGGCAAAAGATTTCCGCAACGTTGAACAGTACCGGCACCCCGTCTTTTTTCCTTCATCCCGTTGAGGCCATGCACGGTGATCTCGGTATGGTTATGGCGGGGGATATTATTATGGCCATATCCTATTCCGGTGAGACCACGGAGCTGAATAATCTGCTGGTTAGTCTTAAAAAGAGGGGTAACAGGATTATTGCGATGACGGGCGGCAGAAACTCGGCTTTGGCCGATGCAGCTGATATTATTCTTGATATCTTTGTTCCCAAAGAGGCCTGTCCCCTAGGGTTGGCACCCACTGCAAGTACGACGGCAACCCTGGCCATGGGGGACGCGTTGTCCGTGGTCTTGCTGAACCGGAAAAAATTTCAGCCGGAGGACTTTCGTAATAACCATCCCGGGGGTAGCCTGGGTCAGCGTTTGAAGATAAAGGTTACCGAGGTAATGCTCACCGGGGGAGAAATACCCATGGTCTCAATGTCTGATTCAGCACAATATGCCATTGAGGTTCTCAATGAAAAGAACAGGGGCGTGGTGCTGGTTGTGGATTCTTCGGGCAGAGTTCTTGGTATAGTAACAGATGGGGATGTTCGCAGGATGCTGGTTACGTTGTCCAGGGGGTTGATGGATATTACAGTGGCCGAGTTTATGACGCGGGGGCCGGTATGCATCGACGCGGATCATTTGGCGGCCGATGCGTTGAGTATAATGCAGAGGCACGAGATCACTGCCCTGCCGGTTGTCAATGGTGACAACCGGTTGCTCGGTCTGTTGCATCTTCATAATCTGCTTGGTAAAGGAGAGTTCAGATTCTTGGTATAACCCATACTACTGTGCGCGTGAATAAAAACGCCATTGACCGCTTGCGGTATTATATGCGTAATACATCACCAGGGTAAGTGGACGTCCGCCGGTGGTCTCGATGCATTGGAGCTTGAAAATAAGATCTCCGCCCTTTTCCTTGAGTAGATTAATGGAGGGGTGACTCAATGTATCCGCCGAGGTAGTCGGATAGTTGAGGGTAAAGAGCCGCTTGTAATTTTTTGTCAGGTAGTTTTTTTTACTTCTTATCAATATCTTACGGTTAATTTTCCGTAGTGATTTGCGGATTTCATTGCGGGTGGTAATAAATTCTTGCTCTGCTGCAAAGGGGCTGTCCTCGATTATGGCAAGAATTTTTTTACAGGCCTTTCCGGCACCTTTATATTTATAGGTGGCCATCTTGTCCTTTATGGCCTGTTTTTCTTTTATTATTGATGTTTTAAGGATGATCCTGTTCAGCTTTGTCTTGCTTATGGCGGCTTCCTCTTCACTGAGGGTACTGTCATTTTTTTCAAGAAAGGAGCCGGCTTCTTTATAGGCTTTGATTGCCTGACGCCAGGCTCCGGAGGCAAACGATTTATTACCGTGGTTGATTTTTGAATAAAGTTCTGCTTTTTTTATCTTTTCCTGGAGTTCTTTAGTGGTATCCGGAGAAGTGAAATCTTTACCTTTGCCTGACTTTAGCGCCTGCTTATAGGCTGCCACGGCATTTTTCCAATCAGATTTGCTATAATAGTTATCGCCTGCGACCCGTGATTTTTCAAACAGGCTCCTTGTCAGATAAATATTGAGTTGCCCTTTGAATTTAAGTTGATCCGTCTGGACAAGTTTTTTCAGGGTCTGTTTAGCTTTGGCAAATCCATCGGCTGCCTTGCCCCACTCGGAATCGTTGTAGAACTCAACCGCCCTATCATATTCTAATCTGAATTGACTCTGATTTATTCTTTCCCGGATTGTATCGAGTATTGATTTTTTAACAAGCTTACTCTTTAACGCTCTGGGTAACAGTGCCTTATAGCTCTTCAGCGCCTGTTGCCACTGGTCCTGTTCATACAACACTCCGGCATCTTTCAGGGATTTTTTTAGGTTAAAAAGGTGTTGAGCATCGTCTTGCGCGTAGTAATGGCCGTCCACCAGGATATTGCCGATCAGTCCCTGGGCAAGTTTTTTTGATTTCAGGGTGGTTTTGAGTGCGGTTTTAAGCTGATTGACTTCTTGTTTAGAAACGAATTTTACGGTATCCAAAGCTCGCAGAGCATTCTTGCATGACTGTTCCGCTGCAATAAAGGCATTTTTTTCAAGTGCAGCCTGGCATTGTTCGTAGCCTAGCTTGGCCTTGGCAAGGTTTGACGTAAATGAAAAATAAAAATAGCCACCGGTGGCCGCGACCACAAGGACAAGCGCGATAAGGATGTAGAGGGGGGCTTTGCTGCTCTTATGGTCATCGAAAAAATAGTCGTCTGGGGAGACGTCCCTGCGTCTGCGGGAGGGCGATTCTTTTTTTTCGGGGGATTCGGTTGTAGCTTTTGCTTCCGGTTTCTTTCTGGGCGCGGTTTTTGGAGTCGGGGGTGGTTCTTTTTTTTCGGTAAAGCCGCCCAGTAGATTAAGTGTATGTTCCGCCCGCTCGATGTCAGATTCGATATCGGGATAGTCAGCGACAACCTGCTGGACCCGCCTGTAATTTTCAAGGGCTTTTTGGGGGACGCCCTGGTCTTCGTTTTTCTGTGCGGCGGCGTGGAGGGTCCGGGCTTTCTTTAATGCCTGTTTCGCTTCTTTACTAAAAGCAAGGATTTCCGGGGTTAAGTCTTGATTTTCACCAAGGTTTTCGAGTAGTTTGTTGTAATTCTTCTTGCCGGCAAGAAACCGCAATAAATCGGTATCGACATCGGCGGGGGAATCGGGTTGCGCATAAGAGGTATCGAGGGCAATATCTTCTTTATCATTTGACTCGTCAAGGCTGAGGTAGTCGAAGTCGGACGATAGGTCGGCATCACCCAGGGTGTCGATTTGTGGTTCCGCCATGGCCATATCAACGGAGGATGGGCGGTCACCCTCCCAGCTGATTTGCTCCAATGGAAAATCTGCGTTGTGATTATTATACCAGGTGGCCGCATCTTCGTTAAAAGCGTTGGCCGTTGAATAAATTTCACCGTTTATCATCCTGCCGATGAATATTATCAATTCGGGGATGGTACGACCCTGTTCCCAAAATTCTCCCAGGCAGATTGCCGCCGGATCAAAGTCTGGGTGGAAAATATTGCTTTTCGGCTTGCAACTCGGTGGAAAATGTGGAAAACCAAAAGGGATGGTTAGTTCTATTTTATGGCTATCTGACTTGACGATAAGATCGTCACTGTTAATAGACATCCCGGATATATTGTAAGTAATTTCAAACTGATCCGGGGAATCGCCGGTTGTCTGTTCAATGGAGATTGCCGGATTTGAGGAAAATTGTTCCAGGAGCTGGGTAAATAAATCGCTTGACTGATCGGAAGCAGCGGCCATAATAGTTGTCTGTTTTTTTAATTAGAGTTATTGTTTTCGTTACTATATCAACTTATTTGGGTATGACAAAAAGAAAAAGAACAAAAGTGAATTTTTTCGTAAAAAAACTGGAGATTCAATGTGGTTGCAAATGTGGTTTGTTCCATGCAAATGATGTTTATTTTGGGGCATAAGTGAAAGATTTTTTAACAGCTTTTATCATAACAGACGAGAGAAACTGTCCCCTGTATGAGCAAGGTGAGGAATTATTGCTTTCCGAAAAAACATTCTGCTGCCCGAAGGGCAAGGAGGTGTGCCTTATTCTTGTCCGTGATATGACGGGATTGTTGTTCAAGTTTTTGCAGGATTCATCCGGAGATTTGGCGCCTTTTAAAGATAAGGTTTTTAATTGCAGCGGTTGTACCGGGTTGATAAAATTTGCGCTGCATACTCCGGAGGGGCCGGTGGGCAGACCCGTGGCCGACGGTGCTGCGGCCAGAGTCAGTACGACTGCCCAAAAGAAATACGGGAAGATATTGGACAGCCCTTTTATAAAAATTATTCCGGATGATCGGGTGGAGTCTATTCTCGGGGAGTTTAAGGAGATTCAACTTGAAAAGGATGCGTTGCTTATTTCCAAGGGCGAACAGAATCGTAATCTTTACATTGTCCTGAACGGAGAACTCCTGGTTGAAGACGGTGGTGTTTGTCTTGCCGAGTTAAAAAGAGGGGATCTTTGTGGGGAGATGAGTTACCTGGGTGCCGATGTCGCGGCGTCGACGGTGCGGGCCGGTAGTGCGGCCACCGTGCTGGCCATGGAGGGTGAGTTTTTCGGACGCTTACTGGGTGATTGTGTCGGTGTACAGAAATATATGGCACAGCTGCTCGCCAAACGTTTATCATTGACCAATGCGGCACGCGCCCGTGAATTTGAGTCGTGCATGAGCGGCAGGATTGATGAAATAGTGCCAGCGGAACTGTTTCAGATATTCCACATGCATCAGAAGACCGGGGTTCTGAACATGGATTTATCCAGGGGAGAGGCCAGGGTTTCATTTCGGGAGGGATGTATTATCAACGCCGCTTACAACGGTCGGGACAATCAGGAAGCAATTTTTAAAATCCTTGCCGAAAAAAAGGGTCTTTATCGCTTTACATCGGGGCTTTCTCCCCACGATATGCGGGCCGGGGAAATTGGTGATTTTATGATGCTGCTCATGGAGGGCGTCAAAAGGGTTGACGAAGAACAGGGTCATGGCGGCCGGTGACGAAAATTGCGCAGCTTTAGTCACCGTTGAAGATATCCAGATCCAATATTTCAAGGAAATTATCAACGTGGTAACGACCGTTTAATCCTTTGTTGCGAAAGGCGATTAAATCGACATTGCATGATTTTGCATGTTCTTCATCGATGATGGAATCGCCGATGAACACGGCTTCTTCGGGCAGACATCCAACATGGTCGAGTATTTCAGCCAACCCGTCGGGGGCCGGTTTTGGCCGTTTGGCCGTATCCGCTGTGACAACTTTTTCATAGTATTTGGTAAGGTTGTAATGTTCGAGCAGGGGCATCATGGTGTTGGAACGGTTGGTCGATATGGCCAGCCGGTATTTTTTTCTGGTGATTTCGAGAAATTCAACTAGATCCGGTTCCATTTCCATATAGCTGAGGTAGGGTGTATAGTCGCGGGTCAGCCGAAAACTGTTGACTTTGTCTATTGTTTCATCCGGGCATCGGCGGAAGATATGTCTGACGGAACTGGTTGCATTGTTCATGTGAACAAACTCTTCCTCTTCCCTGTCCATCGGCGGCAAGTCGAAATGACTTAGAAGGTCGTTGTAAAATTTACAGTTGGCCTTTTTGGAGTCAAACATGACCCCGTCACAATCAAACACGATTAGTTTCAGCATATGACCTGTCTCTTGGGTTTCTTCGTTTTTATCCCGGTAAGTTCCGGTTAGTGGCGGGGCTGGGTTTTTGTGGGGAGGAGAAGAGTTTCTCTTTTAACCAGGAGATGGCAAAGTACAGCAGTTCCTCGTCACCCATGGTCGCTATTGTATATCCTGTCGGGGATGGAGCAGTTTTGATCTCGTTATTTACGAGTTTTGTGCGAAATGTATCGAGATTATAGAGGGCCATGGTAAAAAGACCGACCTGCTTTTTGGACGGCATAAAACCCTGACGGATGGCGTCATGTTGCAGGATTTGAGCAACAGCGTCGTTGAATGTATTATACGTATCAAGCCCCTGTTCTTCGCAATATTGCGATGGTGTCTGATCTTTTGTCTCGTGGAAACCCAAGCAGTGTTTTTCTTTTAAAATAACAAAATGTTCTGTGATATTGTCGCGTTCTGTGCGGATAGCGGCCCTACCGAGGGGGTATGCCCTGCAGGCGGATGGCCGGTGGGGGTAAATGCGGCAGCCCGTTTTGCTGACGAAGACACAGCCGGCCCTGCCATCGTCGACCATGGCCAGGTAAAAACGGGGAAACGGTTCCTCCGACTCGTGTTCGCAGATAACGTATCTATCGAGAATTTCCTGGGAAGTAAGGCTTGTTGCCCGGCGTAGACGCAATACGTCGTATGGTGTCAGAGCAAGCTCAAGCATTCGGCAACAGTCGGTGAAACAGTCCAGACCCGTATGACAACTAAAGGTAAAATCCTCCGTTGCGGCGAGGCGATGGACATATTCCGGCAAATGACTCGAGTTTGTCATGGAACGATCCTTAAGCCCGTCTCTTTTTGAGTAGCAGCAGAAGGGGACTGGCTATAAAAATCGAGGAGTATGTACCAACAATTACGCCCGCCAATAATGCAAAGGCAAAATCGTGGATAACGGATCCACCGACGAGGAAGAGGGCCAACAACACCATGGCCGAGGTCAGTGAGGTGACAATTGTCCTGGCCAGCACCTGGTTGATACTGATGTTAATTGAATGTTCCAGGGATTTATTGTCGGATTTGCGCATATTTTCGCGAATTCGGTCAAAAACCACCACGGAATCGTTCAGAGAGTAACCGGCGAGGGTCAGCAACGCGGTGACGATTAGAAGCGTTATTTCCGTGTTCAGTAACCAGCAGATGCCGAGTATCACCAGAACGTCGTGGAATGTTGCAATTGCCGCTGCAAGTCCGAAACGAATATCAAAGCGGACAGCCAGGTAGATGATAACACCAATCAGTGAAATGATAATAGCCTGGATTGCCTTGTTTCTAAGCACCGAGCTGACGGACGAACCGATTTCCGACTGACTTTCAAGGATAAAATGTTTGTCGGCAAGTTCCTTGCTCAATATGCTTCCCACTGTTTCGTCCAGGTTTGCCACAACCTCTTCTGATTTTTTGATTTTGATAATAAGGCGATGCTCGTTTTCAACTTTCTGGAGGTTGATATCCTTCAGTCCGTTATTGGCAAACGCTTTTCTCACCTCGCCCATACGAAAATCACCATCCGCTTTATACTGCAGCAGGGAGCCGCCGGAAAAATCCACCCCCATATTGGCATTTCCCCTGGAGATCTGGATAAAGGCTATTATGCCGACGGCAACCATGATACCGGAAATCGTGTAGGTAAATTTCTTTATTTTCAGATAATCAAGATTGGGTTTTTTACTGAACTGGAGAAAGTTGAGTTTCTTGATCGGTTTGATCATATTAATGAAATCAAACATAAACCTGGAAAAATAAAGAGCGGTAAAAAGGTTGAAAATAATACCTAAGGAAAGTGTAACGGCAAAACCTTTAATCGGTCCGGTGCCGAACATAAACAATGCCAGGGCCGTAATGAGGGTTGTTACCTGGGAATCGACAATGGTCAAAAATGCCTTACCAAAACCGCCGTCGATGCTGGAACGCACCGATTTGCCAAGGCTGTGCTCTTCACGCATCCTTTCAAAAATAAGGACGTTGGCATCCACCGCCATACCGATGGATAGGACAATACCTGCGATCCCCGGCAGGGTCAGTGTAGCGTTGAGAATGGCCAACCCGGCAAAGAGAAGAAGGATATTCAGGACCAGGGCCGTATTGGCGACGATTCCCGACAGGCGGTAGTAGATAACCATGAAGACGAGAACGATCAGGGCCCCGAAAATACCGGAGGTAAGCCCTTTTTTAATGGAATCTTTACCAAGGCTTGCCCCCACCGTCATGTTTTGAATAATTTCCACCGGTGCAGGCAGGGCGCCAACTCTCAGGACAATGGCGAGATCGGCCGCCTCCTCGTGGGTAAAACTCCCGGATATTTGCGCGGATCCTCCGAGGATGCGCTCGCGAATAACCGGGGCGGATTTGACAACATTATCAAGAACAATCGCCATTCGTCGTTTCACATTCTTTTCAGTGAGATGGGCAAAGATCCGGCCTCCTTTGCTGGTCATATCGATGCTGACATACGGTTGATTGAAATTTCCGCCTATGCGCACCTGGGCGTCCTTTACCATATCACCGGTCATAAGTGTTTTATTTTCCAGGAGGAGTGGGGTGGAAATCTCTGTTTTTGTATTTTTGTCTATATCTTTTTCAAAATATATGGAGGTATTTTCCGGCAATCTGCCCTGCAGGGCGCGGTTTAGTTTCGCTATGCTTTCGCCGTCGTGCCATTCCTGGGAGCTGCGAACCTGGTTAACAAGTTCCTGCAGGTTCAGGCCTTCGGTGTCCGCCACAAGCTTAAACTCGAGTTGTGCTGTACCTTTGAGGAGTTTGATGGCACGCTTGGGGTCTTTAATGCCCGGCAATTGGATTACGATTTCATCTTCACCTTGGCGGATTATTACCGGTTCGGCGACCCCGAATTCATCAATTCGATTGCGGAGTATTTCAAGAGATTGTTCCACCGAATGGGTCTTGATATATTCCTTCTTTTTATCTTTCAAGGTAAGAATAATGCGTGGAAAACTTCCTTTCTGGGCATTGAGTTTGGCATTGATATCGGGGAAATCATTTTTAACAAGATCCTCGACCTGCTTAACTGCGCCTGCATTGGGAAGAGTAAAGATGACAGTGGACGGGTCGGAAGAAGGTGTTCGAACGGCGCTGATAGATTTTTCCGCCAAGATATCTTTGATGTCGGTTGCGGCAAACTCCAGGGCGTTTTCTTCAGCTTTTTTCAGATTTACCTTCAGGATAATGTGCATACCGCCCTGGAGATCAAGGCCGAGCCGTAACCCTTCGGGGGCCATGTACTTTTTCCACCAGGATGGCGTACCTGAATAGAAAGAGGGGACGATGGTAGTGATCGACATAAGTATGACAAACAAAAGAAAGGTAAATTTGAGTTTAAATGATCTGTTCATGGATATCCCTGGTGATTGCTGGACAAGAAAGATTTGCTTGTTTTAATAATGAGTCCGTGGCCCGCGCGCGAAGACATTAAATAAATGATGTTAAACTGTGCGATTATAACGCAATGCATGAATCTTGCAAGGTTCGGAGTAATATAATTGCTGAATCTTGGAAAATTCAGGTGGAAAAATATTTATAACGCAGTAATTGCAAAGGTATGCGGGGGTTGTTTACCCGTAAATAATCATGTGAACAAATGGGGATTGAATATTTCAACTACGGTTGATGGCATCAGCCAGACACGCCGCGCCAAAACCGTTGTCTATGTTGACAATACCAATGCCGGGTACGCAGCTGTTCAACATACCCAGCAATGCGGCGACACCGCCGAAACCGGCTCCGTATCCTACGGAGGTGGGGACGGCGATAACTGGGCAGCTGACAAGTCCGCCGACGACACTGGGCAGGGCACCCTCCATACCCGCAACGACAATGATGATTTTTGCCGTAGCCAAAAGTTTCCGGTGACTGAGGAGGCGGTGCAGGCCGGCGACACCGGTATCGTAAAGTGTTTCCACGGGATGACCGAGTGTTGTCAGGGTGAGCCTTGCCTCTTCGGCTACGGGAATATCAGAGGTTCCCGCGCAGATAATGACCGTTGTACCGCGGTATTTGTTTTTTGTTGTCGTCTTCGCCCTGCAGGTGAGCATGCGTGCAGTTTCATTGAAGGTAAGTTGCGGGATTGCTTTTTGCACCAATATACCCTTTTCAGGATCGACCTTGGTGGCGATAACCGGCCCCCCTTTTTTCAGGAGAGCATTGGCAATGGTTATAATTTGTCGGGTGGTTTTGCCACTTCCGAAAATCACCTCGGGAATGCCGGTGCGTAGTGAACGTTGATGGTCGATGCAGTAACCGGGACCGGACTCTGCCGGGAAATCCCGCAATTTTGTAAGTGCGGTATCAATGGAACAGTTGCCCTCTTTAACCGCCGTCAGCAGGGTTGTTAAGGAATCAGCATCCATGGTTTTCCCTCCCCCGGGAAAATTTTTATCAGAAAATTTTTTATAAAATAGTGGCCAGAGTTATATTTTGTTAAATTAATAACATATTAATTTAACAAATAAAATTTATTTTTCTTATATTTTGCATGCAAGATTTAAGCTTTAATGAAAAATCATGTGAATATTGATGTCTCGTGTTTCGCTTTATCGTAGGATAAAATTGCTGATAGCAAGGAAGGAGCTAGGGCAGATAGCGCGAACTTCGAAATAGCCATTTTAGGGACAGGTTTCGGAAAGGAGCGTAGCATACCAGGGGGACCGGGGTAAAGTGTTGTTACGACGGCCAATGAAAAAGTTACTTGCCATTCCCAGGGCTAGAAAGTACACTTTGCCGGTCGTGGAGACGATGGTGTGGGTAAAATGCGCTCCCGGGCTCGGCAGTTCACTTGAAACCGCTATGTTGTTAACGGTCGGCACTGTTGATTCCCGTCCCTCGACTTCGAACTTGCCGATTGCAAAAATTGGGTTGCGCTCGTTTTAACGGGTATTACAGTGAGGACAAAGTGTATACACAAATTTACATTCTGAGATTTTCCAAGGATACATCCGACCAGCCGTTTATATACCGCTTTGTGAAAGAGTATGATATAGAGTTTAATATTCTTAAGGCCGATATACTCCTCCAGCGTGAGGGGATTATGATAATCGAGCTCAAGGGCAATACTAAGGCGAATGTGGATTCCGGACTCGAGTATTTGCGCGGTCTGGGCGTGAAAACGGAACGTATGGCTGCACGCATTCGCAGGGATGATGAAAATTGCTTCCAGTGTGGCGCTTGTACCGGTGTCTGCTCCTCCGGGGCCCTCTTTTTGCAGCGACCGGAAATGGCCGTTATTTTTGATGCGGAAAAGTGTACGGGTTGTGGTTTATGCGTGCCCATCTGTCCGGTGAGGGCCATGGAAGTCGCCATAAACGATGATTGGATGTTAAGCGAGCAACTTACATAGCCCGGATCTCGGCTCGGTTATATAATATTACGACCATTATTTTTTAAATTCCGGTGAGGCGGGTGGAAAAATATCGCCTAACCAACACCTAGCGCTTTAGTTCTTCGGCTGCGCTGTTATCCCTGTCCTTGTCGCCAAAGAGTGGGAAGTCTTTGGCATTGATCCTCGGAAACCACGAGAAAAGACGCGATTTAGGTGGATTACCGGCCTTGATTTGGGCAAGAACCTCCTGGGCCTTGTCGCTGATCTTTGTCTTTGGGTAATTGGCCAGTAAATATTGCAGGCGTATTTTGGCCTGATCATACTTGCCTGTTCTGATGTAGTATTCGGCGACGCAGAATTCATGATTGGCTAAAAACTCTGACGCCGTGGCGATTTTGGCCCTGGCCTCATCGCTGTAAGGGGTGTCCGGATAGGCCCTCAAAAGTTGCTTAAAGAGGGCGACTGCCTTGATTGCGCCTGTTGTGTCCCTGTCTATCCTGTCAATCTGTTTATAGTTGCACATCCCTTTTTGAAACATGATATAGGGAATACTCTCGTTGGTAGGGTGGCGATTTTCAAACTCTTCATACAGTATCAACGCTTCCATATAATGGCCGAGAAAATAATTGCAGTCCGCTGCTTTGAGTTCGGCCAGGGTCGCCTCCGGGCTGAACGGGTATTTGGTCAATATTTCGTTAAAGAAATCCAGCGCTGTAAAATATTTGCCGACCGAATAGTCAGACATTCCCTTCATGGCCAGTTTTTTTGCGGGAAAATTCAGTGGTGCGGATTTTGTCCCGTCCTCGTCTATGGACGTTATGTTGAATGTCTTTTTTAACTCGCCGCATCCGGTTAGTACAAGGATACAACCGAGAGAAAGGTAAGACAGCAAGAGTATCTTTTTAAACGGTGTCATCGCCTGCTCTAATTTTGGTTTTTTGTTAAGTCGTAGAAGGTGTCACCGGCGTTGTCAAAAACAAATCACCGACACCGGAATCATTTTCTGCTCTGTAAATATTCTTCAGCGGCAAGAACCGCCACCGCGCCTTCCCCCGCCGCATTAATAATCTGTCGCACGCCTTTGCTGCAAATATCACCGGCGGCCATGACTCCGGGTACCGCTGTTCGGGATTCTATGTCGGTGGGGATAAAACCCCACTTATCGGCCCTAAGGAGGTCAAGGGGCAATCCGTCTTTATTGGGGGTAACGCCGATGAGCACGAAAACGCCCTCCACCTCAAGACCGGAGGTCCTGCCCTTCTTGTCGACGAGATTGAGACGCTCCACACCGTCGTTTCCCTCAATGGACACGACCTGGCTGTTCCAGATAAAATCGATCTTATCGTTGGCAAAGGCCTTTTCCTGGATGACCTTGGTGGCCCTAAGTTCATCGCGACGGTGGATAACGGTAACCTTGCTGGCGAATTTCGTCAGATATTCTGCCTCCTGGATGGCGGTATTACCGCCACCCACCACGGCCACGTGCATGTTTCTGTAAAAGGGGGCATCACAGGTGCCGCAGTAGGATACCCCTTTGCCGCGCATTTCTTCCTCTCCGGGTACATTAAGGGTGTTGGCATGGGCTCCGTTGCACAGGATAAGGGTATCGCAACTCACCTTCTCTCCGCCTTCGAGATGCAGTATCTTGTGGGTCTCGTCCTTAAGGTCAACTTCCGTGACGTTTGCAGTTTCGATATTAAGATCAAATCTTTTGGCGTGTTGACTCATTTTTTCAATGAGGTCAAAACCGGTGAGGCCGTCGGGGAAGCCCGGATAATTGTCCACCCAGTCGGTGAGGAGAACCTGTCCGCCCGGCACCCCCCTTTCGATCAGGACGTGGTCAAGCCTGGCCCGGGCCGCGTAAAGCCCGGCTGACAGTCCGGCCGGGCCGCCGCCGAGGATTATAAGTTCGTAATGGTCTTTCATGGTTGTCGATATTGTTAAAATCGTGTTATGAGCCGTGTAAAGGCGAAATCAAGTTGCTGGCCAAAAATTATTTTGCCTTGTCGATAAGGGCCACCAGTTGAGATTTGCCCACCGCTCCGGTTATCTGATCGACAACCTGACCTCCCTTAAAAAGAATGAGGGTCGGGATGGCGCGAATACCAAATTTTCCGGGGGTCAGAGGGTTGTCATCCACGTTCATTTTGGCAATGGTCAGTTTACCATCATATTCCTCAGCGAGATCTTCGATAACCGGGCCGATGGCTTTGCAGGGACCACACCAGGGCGCCCAGAAATCGACAAGGGTGGGTTGTTCCTCTGCAATCACGCTATCGAACTCCGCATCGTTTAAATGTCGAACTTTATCGCTGGCCATTATTTTCTCCTTTAAAATAAGATCAAATCAGTTGAGATACGGCAATGAAAAAAATTAATGAACAAACTCTTCCGTACCCACTTTACAGCTAAATATTATAATTGGCAACTTCGGAGTCTTCGTGTCCCGTCCCGACGGCCGGAAAAAAGTGTCAAGCGGCAGGGGTCGTCTTTTTATCGATGGTCAGGGACAGCGAATCGTACCTTACAATGTGCATGGAAAATTAAAAATCAAGGTGAGGGGGTTGTCGGTGGAAAATTTCAGCTTGGCCGTAAGTCATATTTTCAGGGCCGGTGGGAAATGCGGGTCCACCGGGGTAGGCGGCGTGGCGTATATCGGTTGCACCTTGGTTTTTTACGATATGTTATGTGTGCAAGATTCAGGCACCATGCTATATTGTTTGTTTTGGCAACCACCGGCCCATTTTTTTATATTGAACCGGAATTTTGCAACTGGTAATAGACTGGGGAAATTTTAAAGTTGAGTTGATCACATATTGTTTTTCACATGCCACGCATGCAGGATTCAGGTCGGATTACAGCGGTTGGGAAAAATCGCATAAACAGTAAAGGAGCGTACCATGAATAACTCAGTTTCTCAGGAACTTTTTATACGTGCTAAAGAATATATTCCGGGGGGCGTAAACAGTCCGGTCAGGGCATGTCGTTCGGTCGGGTGTGATCCGCTTTTTATTACCAAGGCCCTGGGGGCGACACTGATCGATGCCGATAATAATGAATATATTGATTTCGTCTGTTCCTGGGGGCCGATGATACTTGGTCATGCGCATCCCGATGTGGTGGATGCAATCAACAAAACGGTGATTAACGGGACCAGTTTTGGTGCCCCCACTCCTGCGGAGATTGAGTTGGCATCGATGGTTGTGGAAGCGGTACCATCCGTGGAAAAGGTGCGTTTTGTCAACTCGGGTACGGAGGCCACGATGAGTGCCGTCCGGCTGGCCAGGGGGTATACCGGTAAAAAGACTGTAGTTAAATTTGATGGTTGTTACCATGGCCATGCGGATTCGTTTCTGGTGAAAGCGGGGTCCGGGGTGATCACTCTCGGTATTCCCGGGAGTCCCGGTGTCCCTGATGATATAGTAAAAAACACAATTTCCATTCCATATAATGACGAGGTTGTTCTCGAAAAGACCCTGGGAGATGAGTCCCTTGATATCAGTTGCGTAATCGTTGAACCGGTTGCCGGCAATATGGGGTGTGTACCCCCGGCCCCCGGCTTTCTCGAGAAGTTGAGGGAGCTTACCCGAAAATTGGGAATCGTTCTTATCTTTGACGAAGTGATTACCGGTTTTCGTTTGAGCTATGGTGGTGCACAACAATATTACGGTGTTACGCCTGATCTTACTTGCCTGGGTAAAATAATAGGCGGCGGCCTGCCCGTCGGCGCCTATGGCGGCAGGGCGGAGATTATGGATTGTATTGCCCCCGATGGGCCCGTCTACCAGGCGGGAACCCTTTCCGGAAATCCTCTGGCCATGGCGGCAGGTATAGCTACTTTAAAATTGCTGCAGGGCAGGGATTTTTATGAAATGCTCGAAGAAAAGTCTAAGAATTTTGCAGAACGTTTACTGGCGGTTGCAGAAAAGACCGGGGTGGCGGTTCAGTTTAACCGTGTTGCCAGTCTGATGACAGCTTTTTTCAGCGACGGGCCGGTTACCGATTTTCAATCTGCTATGAAGGCCGATACGGAACGTTATGCGCAACATTATCGTCAGATGCTGGATCAGGGCGTATACCTTGCCCCCTCGCAATTTGAGGTGGCGTTTATCTCCGCGGCCCAGAGTGAAAATGACCTGGATAAGGCGGTGGAAATGACTGAATGGTCATTCAAAAAATTGCTCAAAAAGTGAAATTTTATTGACTTTGCGGGGGAGTCATGATACCAAACTTGGTTATGTCGTGGTGACTTGCATCATGGGTAAACGGGAGGGGTGGCCGAAATGTCGGATGTGAAGAATGAATTTGTTCACTTGCTTGCGAATTACGGCCATGTCGGCTTTACCTTCGTGGCCGCCATTCTTGTGGGAATGGGTGGAGGTATTTACCTTGATCAAAAAGTCTTTGACGGCAGTACCGCGCCGTGGTTCACCTTTATAGGTTTGGCCTTCGGCATAGCCGCAGGTTATAAGACCCTGTTGGAAATAGTGTGGCGCAATAATAAGCAGAAAGATAAAGAGCCGGACGAGAAAGACGAGTGATTGAAGATGTGTTGTCTCTGCAGAGGGTGCAGTTTGTAGGCTGGACTGTTGTGGTTGTTCTGGCACTTGGTTCGGCGTGTATAATGTCCTTGCCCTTTGCGGCGTCCGTACTCGTCGGTGGCGTTATTTCTGTCGTCAGTTTCCGGATGTCTTACCGGGATGTGATTCGGCTTGTCGACTCTGTCTCATCCGCCCCGTTACCGGAGGCAAAAAAGGAAAGTGCCCGTCTGGGACAGAGGGGGTATCTGCTTAAGTTTTGGGTTCGTCTTGCAATTATCGGTATTGTCCTGTTGCTGCTTATAAAGGGTGATGTGGTCAATATCTTTGGCTTAATTTTGGGTTTGTCAACGGTGGTGTTAACGATCATGTTTTTGTCTTTGCATGTGGTGGGGCACTACTTCTTCAGTGGGAGGAGGTAAAAGGAACTATGGAACATCCGATACTATTTATTTCAATTATTCTGGAAAAACTGGGTCTGCCGGTGCCGCATGGCCCGGTGGGACATACGCTTCTGGAGCAGTTATGCGAGCCCTATATGACGTATACCTGGCTGGTTATGGCGTTTCTTTTTCTCGTATCCAAATTGACCCTGGGTGATTTGGAGCTGGTTCCGGGTAAGGGCCAGAATTTTTGGGAAATGGTTGG
>CAZQOD010000004.1:0-56558 GCA_964594945.1 uncultured Desulfopila sp. | reverse complement strand
CGCCTTTAAACAGCAGTTGAAAAAAAGTTTGGCCAATAGCGCAGATCTGGTCGATCTGAAGAGTGATTACAGGAAAAACCTGTGGCGGAAGATGGAAGAAAAAGCCAGGGAAAACCTGCAGGACATGAAAGTCAGCGATCTCTGGAGCGGCTACGGACGCAGTCTTGTCAAGGTTAGGAATTTTCTCAATAGTGATCTTAAAAAATATTATGAAAAAGTGATTCGTTAATTAATCTTCGAGCGTAGTTTCAGGATTATTGCGGTTCTTTCCAGGGCTGGAAGATGGTAAGATTATCTTCCAGCCCGTTTCTTTTTTAAGCCCCTTTTCCCCTAACTCTTCGCTGCGTTTAAAATTTAATCCTCCGATAAAGCGAGGTACGAGACATCGAGATATCGCATATATGCCTGTGGTTAAATTTATCAAGCGCCTCGATTTAGTGCAAAATTGCTCATCCATGGACGGACACAAGTTAATGATATTAAATTATAATGGAGGAGTTTTGCCATGCGTTTTTTTATTTTTACAGTCGTTTTCCTTATCTTTTCACCATGTGCCATGGCCTCCACGGCCTACGAGCAGTGCCGCAATCATTTTCTGCATGGGCAATATTTTCTAGCGGAGAAATCGTGTCTGCTTGCAGCCGAAGAGGGGAGTTGTGATGCCCAAAAGTGGCTGGCCTTTATGTACAGCAAGGGTAAAGGTGTTAAGCAGGACTATGGTAAGGCAGTAATATGGCTAAAAAAATCCGCAAAATCAGGTGATGCCAACAGTCAATATCATTTAGGCCGTTTTTTTCAATTTGGTAACGGTGTCAAGCAGGATTATAAAACGGCTCGCCACTGGTATGAAGAATCGGCCCGCCAGGGCGATGGCAACGGCCTTTACGCCCTGGCAAATGTCTATAGGAAGGGTCTGGGTGTCGATGTGAACATACCTCTGGCCTATGCCTTTTACAACCTATCCGCTGAAGCGGGATTGGTGCTGGCGGAGCAACAGGTCGATTTATTGTCAGGAGAATTGACCGCTGAAGAGAAAAAGGCGGCCAAGAAGTTGGCGGCCGAGTTTATTGGAGGACATTAAAGACCCGCCGTAAGGCGGCGGGTCTTTAATCAAGATATTGTGAATTTATTCTTCAATATCGCAGTCATTACCCTCACAGGATACTTCCGCCTTTAAAAATTTGGCATTTTTATAGCCGTTTTTTATCAACTCCTTGTAGGCCATTTCCGCGCGTGCGCCGGTGGTGCAGTGGATATAAATCTTCTGATCTTTACTCATGCCCTCAATGGAGGAAAAAAACTCGTCCATTTTACTGCATAGCTGATCTAAAGGAATATGTTTTGATGCATCAAGTTTGCCGACACTTACCTCGTCGTTGGTTCGGACATCGAGGATAATAGCCCTGGATGGATCGGCCATGGCCTTTTTGAAGTCGGTAATTGTTACCTCACCCGGCAGCAGTTTTCTCTTCCAGGTAACTTCCGTTACCACGGGTCCTTTGACAAGCCTGCCACCAAGCCGTTTCCATCCCTGGTAGTCACCTTCAAAAAGGGAGACTTTTTTAAATCCCTCTTCCTTAAATATTTTCAGGGCGGCGAGGGTCTCTGCCTGGTTGTCGCTGTAGATGACAACGGGGGCCTGAGTCGGAATTTCGTCAATATTGTCTTCAAGTTCTGCAAAAGGCATACTTACGGAGCGTGGTATGCGTGCTGCCGCGTCTTTTTTGGCGTCACGGAGATCGACTATCACATTGTTGCCATGACAAATAAAGCCATATCCGGCATATGTCGGATAGCCTGCTTTACGCCATGCGGGTTCACCTGCTAGGAAGACACGGATATTTTTATAACCAGCTTTTACCGCCTGACCGGCGGACATGGGGCTCATGCCTCAGGTGGGGCCTCCGCAGTAGAAAATAAGGGGTGTATCCTTCTTTTTGGGGAGCAGGCCGATGAGTTCCTGCATTTCGCAGACCGGGATGGAAATGGCCCCCGGCAGGTGGGATTGTCCGTAACGGGCGGCCGGACGGGAATCGACCAGGACATGGTCTTCGCCCTTATCCACCATTTTTTTCAGTTCATCGATTTTGATAAGGGCAACACCCTTTGGTAATTTAGCCAATTTGGGTTTAATCGACTTGGCATAAATTTCCTTTCCCCGTTTTTCGTAGCTGATTATAACGCCGTGGCCTTTACCGGCGTGTTCGACCCCGGTGGTTTTCTGGTCAAATTTGACCATGATGGTTTGTGCTTTTTTGCCCTTGCCTACTTGGATAGAAATGGTTTTGGCCTTAACTGATTTGCCGACAACCCTGCCCTTGTAGACCGGCCCTTTACTCTTTTTTGATGTGGTAACAGCTGCATTTGTTGAAGAGGGCGTCTGTTGTCCGCTTGGTTGTGCGCAGCCGCTTAACATAAAAGCGACAACGAATAAAACGGCTGACACCCTGGTGAACATTTTCTGCATTGTTTCCTCCAATTGAGGTTGATGTTAAATTATTCACAATTTTTACCGATCTATTGGTGTGGATCAGTATAATGTTGAATAATTAAATGGTATAGTTGAGATCTGTATACACGATGGTTATTAATATTTCAAGAAAGAGTGATAATCAACCTTGAAAAGAACAGTAAAATGATGCGTTAGGGATTACACCGGTTTTTTTAGGAGCTTGTTCGAGAATCAATTTTCGTCTGACTCTTCGGTATTTTTTGCAGAATTTTTGTTTTTAGACAGCGCAGGCTTGCATGTTTTATATACGGCTACGCCGGTTTTTTTAAAAATTTGAATTTGTGCAAAAAATATTTTCTCAGCTAAGATTCCGGTTAATTCCTGATGGGAGGTGTCGCGATATGAATAAGATAGTGGAGAATACAATCAGTCAGGATCTTGAAATGGCGTGCAGCCTCCATCAAAGGGCTACTTCGGATTACAAACAATGTCAGGAATTTAATAAATTAATGTCAAAACTGCTCGCCAGATTTGAGGAAAAAAAGGACTACGATATGGCCGATAAGGTAATGGCTATTCTCCTTGATTGTAATCCTAAAGCCGGTGCCCATTGTGAGAAATCCAGTTCCGTTGCTAAAAGAATTACCAGGCTGAAAGAAACATATACCTGAAATGATGAAACAATAGAAAACAATGATCTTTTAATTGCATCATTGTCCAGAAAATGGTCTATTTCGTATGGGATTTTACCGATGGTCGGTGGAGTTCGCTTAGCGTACGAATTATAGCTGGAGATTGCCATGAAAATTAATTTCAGATCGGTGTGTCGGCATTTATGTGCTGTCTTTTTACTGGTCATATTTTTGTCACCCACACTGTTGTTTGCCGCACCAAAATCTGCCAAACAGGCAGGGGTGCTGGTTAAGCGGTGGTTGACCTATTCGCCCAATCCGCTGAACAGCAGGATGGCACCGGTCATAAGTAATATTGAAACCTTTAAAAATGATGTAGGGGACCCCCTCTATTACGTGGTTCATACAAAACCGCGGGGATTTGTAATTGTCTCCGCAGATGATTTGATTGAGCCCGTTATAGGTTTTTTCCCCCATGCCGAAATATTTACGCCGTCGCCGGAAACACCGCTTGGCGCCTTGCTGCAGAAAGATATGCTTGGTCGTATGTTTATGGCCAGAGGGCCGCAGCAGATGGGGATCCGTGGCCAGGTAACCCGTGGCGCTCTGCCGGAAGATCAGCGTAAAGCCAGGGCAAAATGGGATTTATTTTTAACGGATATACCACAGAGTGATATCCTGGAGGCGCCGTTGCCCGCCGCCGATATTGACGATATAAAGGTTCATCCATTGGTGGAGAGTCGTTGGGGCCAGGGTAATGAGGCCGGGCAGAATTGTTATAATTATTATACCCCTAACCACTACGTCTGCGGTTGTGTTGCAACCGCCATGGGCCAGTTGATGCGTTTTCATCGCTATCCCCAGGCGGGGGTAGGAACCGGTCAGTTTACGATCCATGTTGACGGCGTACAAAGAAACGCTCGCCTCAGGGGCGGCGATGGCGCGGGCGGCGCCTATGACTGGGATCATATGGTATTGGATCCTAACTGGTCAATTACTGCGGAGCAGCGTAGGGCCATTGGTTCCCTGACCTCTGATGCCGGTATCTCCGTGAATATGTCCTATCGGCAACGGGGCTCGGGGGCTTCTCTGCTTCGTAGCGAGGCCCAGCTGGTAAGCACATTCAAGTATCAAAACAGTGTCTATGGGGCAAATTACCAGGGTGGTTTCCAGAATATGACCCGTGTTCAGATCGAAAAAATGATCAATACTAACCTCGATGCCGGATTGCCGGTTCTTCTCGGTATTTCGGGAAGGAAAGATGGCCGGAGATTTGGTCATGCCATTGTGGCCGATGGTTATGGTGCAAATAATGCCACGGTTTATCACCATCTGAATATGGGGTGGCGCGGATTTAACGACGGCTGGTACAATATACCCGTTATCAATACCACCGGTTATAACTTTTCTTCTCTTGATTCCGCAGTTTATAATGTATACACCCATGGAACTGGTGAAGTTATCAGTGGCCGGGTTGTAGACGGGGCGGGTAATCCCGTCACCGGTGTCCGGGTGACCGCCGTTGCCGGTGGCAGAAGTTATAACGATACCACGGATAATAGAGGTATTTTCGGGATTGGTAAAGTACCTTCCAATACCAACTTTACGGTAACGGCCAGAAAGGCCGGTTATACCCCGGCACCCGCCAGTCGCAACGTTGCGACAACGAAATCGGTGAACAACGGCTCCATGAGAAACTGGAGTAGTTCCGGAAATGTCTGGGGGGTTAATTTTACGGTTACCGCCGGTTTAAAGGGTGATATCAACGGTTCGGGTGCAGTGGATTTAACCGATGCGATTTTGGCCATGCGGGTTATTGCCGGGATCAATGTCAGCTCCAATATTGAGATTAACTCCACCATTGATATCGACGGGGATTTGAAAATAGGAATGGCCGAGGTCATATATGCCTTAAGAACCGTTGCCGCAAATTAATATTGAGCCCGCAGCTTGCGGAATCGTTCGTTATCGCGCGCGTGGCTGGCACCTCGCTTTTAAACCGACTGTTTGCCTTCTTCTATGGATCGACAGTCGGTTGTGATATTCTGTCTTTTACCTTGTTCTCGGTTTGTTACAGCTAAATCGATATGACCGATGATTCCATTGAATCCGCTTTGTTGCTACTGTCTTAGAGTGTTTTAATGTTGGCGCTGTTGCTCTCTTACACCTCCACTGGAGGTTTGCTTGAGAATGTATTTTTGCCCGGTTCTTTAGTGTCTTTGAAAAAAGCTATATTTAAATAAATATGCTTATTTTCGGATAAATCCATGGACAGGGCGGATTCCCGGCTTGTCCATTGCAAACTCCGGGTTTTATAATCAAGCGGGGTTATTAATGTTACACGCTTCGTATGGTTTTCATTGCCGTTTTAAGCGGGATGCAATTTTACCGATTTACAAGGGTTCCACATTCCGTGGGGTATTTGGTCATGCCCTGAAATATATAGCCTGTGGTCTGAATGGTCAGGAATGCAAGACCTGTCTCCTGAGAAGCCAGTGTATCTACTGTCATGTATTTGAAACCCGGCTGGCCGTTCCGGTTCCCGCCGGTGTCAGGCTGTCATCTCCGCCCCATCCCTTTGTTATTCAGCCGCCGGATACGGTACAAACCAGATTTGCCTTAAATGATCGGTTTGATTTTTTTCTTTTATTGTTTGGCGAGGTAAATTACCACTTGCCCCATTTTATCTCCGCTTTTGCTCGTATGGGGAAATATGGTGTAGGTAAAAAAATAAACGGACAGCGTGGTTCTTTTGTGCTGGAACGTGTTACCGCAGATGGTCGGACGATATACCCTGCGGATAATCAACTTATCCATGGCGAATCTGATATTGCCCAATTGTCACTGAACCCCTCGTCTACAAACGATGATAATATCAGCTGCATTGAAATCAGCCTGGAAACGCCCCTGCGGCTGAAATTTGCAAACTCCCTTGTCGCTGACCTGCCTTTTCATATTCTGGTTCGAGCCATGTTGCGACGTATATCCGCTCTAATGATCTTTTATAACGGAGGCGAACCGCCCCTCGACTACCGGGGTTTAACCCGCCGGGCGGAGGAGAAAGTCTCCATTGTTGATTCGGATCTTCATTGGTATAAATGGGAGCGCTATTCCAATAGACAGAAACAGAAGATGCCCATGGGGGGAATGATTGGATCGGTGGTATATAAAGGGCCGATGGGGGACTTTATACCGTTGATCCGATTTTGTGAAAAGACCCATGTGGGGAAACAGACGGCCTTTGGACTTGGGAAAATTTCTCTTGCTAAAGCAGATTAACCTTGAGATATAAAAAAAAATAATAATTTGATTATGGCTTAGTGGTTATTTGCGAACCTCTAATAGACATATTTTCCCAGGGGCTTCGCAAAAAAATATATTATTATTCTGATTACGCCGGGTTAAATAGAAATTTGCTTATTTAATTTTAATATACTACGGTAATAAATATAGATAATTGTTCTTACCCTTGCAGGTTCGCAGATTTTATACTTTAACTATGCAAGATATTTTATTAAAAAACTATAAGGTACCAATGAGATTCCCTGATTAGAAGGGATTGAGACTGTCAAATAAAAATATTGCCAGAAAAGGCATTGAGTACCAATGAGATTCCCTGATTAGAAGGGATTGAGATCTATTCTTATTATTAATTAATATCACCCCAATTTTGCCCTTTATAATCGATATTCTGATGTTCTATTTTCTCTTTTTATCTGCTTAATTTTCTTTATTATTTATAAATTGACTTTTTTCTCTGCGTTTACAAATATTATTGCCTTCGTATATTCCCACTTTGGATAAGGGCAAATCCCAGGTCTATTGATCGCGAAATCCAGGTAAGATAAATTTTGGGGCTATTTATCTGACTATATATTTGCGGTAAGCAATTGGTAATTTTTAAGATACGGCTGGTGAATTATCTAGAAAAAAAACTTAATTCTGGTATGGTCTGTTATTCATTGATGTTAGGATCAGCTGGTTGCGGTTGATCGTATATTTTAAAAATATTTTATAAAACGGAGATGTAATGAAGAAGATAGTAGTGGCAATGGTACTCTTAGTAGCGGCGGGCTATGGCTTGTTAAGTTATCATTTTATTCTTTTTGACGATACGCTTAAGGTTATAAAAAAGACCGGTGTTCGTTATGAAAATACCTTTGTAGATGCCAGGGGTGCAAAGAAAATGGAACTTATCCTTAAACCGGATCTTATGGCCGCCGGCGTAAAGGACGTAATTGGTCAAGTGGAGAAATCCATTAAATAGGCGGAGATGGCGGGGGGTAGGGTCTGGCTTTGGGCTGCTGATTAAAATAATAATACCGGGCAGCGCACATTATGAAGAACGTAATTGGCCACTGAGCCGAAGAGTACGTCTCTGATTTCTCCTCCGCCTTTATGACGACCGATAACCACCAGCTGAAAGTTCTGGTTATTGGCGATATCGGCGATTTCTCTGCGCGGGTCGCCGAATTTTAATAAGAGGTGGTTGGTAAATCCCGCCCGGCAAAGTTGTTTATCTATTTTTTCCAGGAGTTGTTGTCCTAATTTCGAACTGTTTTTCTTAACCATATCTATCTGTAGATCGGCCACCAGCAGTTGATGGGCAATCCGGTCGATATTGACTATATGGAGCAGGGTCAATGTCGTGGGGAAATGTTTTTTTTGAGCAATAACGGTGTTGATTGTTCGGCGTGTTGTGGGAGAATCGTCGACCGGCAGCAGGATTTTTTGTGTGGTATTTTCATCCATGGCTAGATAGTGTCCTGTTATATAAATAGTAAGTGTTTAGCCATATACCAGGCGCGGTAGAAGAAGGACAAGGTCAGCCCAGAATGTAAGGATAAACAGAATAATGACCTGGATTACCAAAAATGGCAGTACCGCTCGTGTTATATAGACAATATCCTTATTAACGGTCGCACCCGAGATATAGAGGCTTACCCCCAGAGGCGGCGTGCAGTAACCGATGCCCAGGTTAATGGTCATAATAAGGCCGAAATGCATGGTATCGATACCGAACTTTGCCAAAAGGGGTAAAAAAATCGGCGTAAGAATAAGTGTTGCAGAGATAATATCCATAAACATGCCGATGATAAGGAGCAGGATATTGACGGATAGCAGGAAGATCCACGGGGAGGAGATATTTGCCACCACCAGTGAGGCGATTTTTCCGGGGATCTGTTCAAAGGTCAGAAACTCACCAAAGACGGATGCGCCTGCCACGATTATAAGTAGCGTGGCCGAGGTTACGGCCGAGGATACCACCACCTGTTTAATATCCGTTAATTTCATATCCCGGTGGATGACTATCTCTACAAAAAACGCGTAAAAACAAGCAACAACAGCGGCTTCATTGGCGGTAAAAAGGCCGGAGTAGATGCCGCCGAAGATAATAATCGGCAGGCAGAGCGCCCAGATACTCTCTTTTAAAATTGATTTGACTTCCCGCAGTGTTGGGCGTGTCTTTTTTTTCATCCCCCTCTTTTTGCATACATAATAGGCGTAGAGGCTCATGGCTCCTATAATGAGAAGGCCAGGAATAAAGCCGGTGAGAAAGAGCGCTTCCAGTTGATCATTGGTCACCATGGCATAGAGAATCATGGCGATTGACGGCGGGATAATAACCCCGAGGATGGGGGCGGTGGTCATTACACCCACCGCGAATTTTTCGTCGTAACCGTTTTCGATAAGGGCCGGAATCATAAAACCGCCGATGGCGACGACCGTGGCCACGGTGGAACCTGAAATTGCACCGAAAAATCCGCAGGCCAGGATACCGGCCATGGCAAGACCGCCGGGCAGAAAACCCACCAGTATATTAGCGGTTTTGATTAATTTCTCAACAATGGAGCCGGTGGTCATTATATTGCCGCAGAGGACGAAAAACAAGACGACCACCAGGGCGAATTTATCCATTGATCGGTATAATACCTCAATTACGATCTGTGGATCGATATTGACAACGAACATTAGTCCGGCGGTTCCCGCAAAAAAAAGGGCCATAAAGACCGGGACAGTGGCGCCCAGGCAGCCGAGGAGCAGGGCAAAGATAAGGAGGTAGCTGTTTTCCATTTCTTAGCTTTCTCCGCCGTGGCCTTTTTTTTCGACCCATTCCGCATAAATCATCATAAGGGTGCGTAGGAACATCATGCAGCCCATTAACGGTAGGATGGCATAAAAGAGATATTCGGGAATCTGCAGGGTCGTTGTCCTGGCGTATTCATCGTTGTACATCATAATAGTCATTGTCGTGCCCAGGTAGATCATGATAAGGGCAAAGAAAAGGACGGTAAGATGGGCAAAAAGGGCCAGGGGCCTCTTTAATACCGGCAACATTTGCGGCAGCGCGTCTATGCGAATAAGTGATCGGCTGCGTACTGCGGCTACACAGCCGATATAGGTGGAAAAGAAAATGACCTTCCGTACTATTTCGTCCGACCAGTAGAGGTTAAAATTGTTTGTAGTTTTTCTAAGGATCACATTGGCCATGGCCGTCAGTAATGCTATGCACACTGCGATAAAAAGAGACCACTCTTCAATTTCCTGAAATATCCGGTCAACCCTGGAAAAGATTTTTGTCAACATATCAACATAAAGTCTTCGTTATTTGAAATCGACATTTACGCCGGGCCCGCTTCCCTGTCAGCGGCCCAAATATTGTACGTCAAGCCGCTGAAATTGCACACCTTCAGCGGGTAAGATGGGTTTAGATCTTGGTAAATGCAAAATCCAGTTATAATACTATTTGTTTAGTGTTGTTCTCACCAGATCCAGATAGGCTGGGCCGATCTTTTTACCCCATTTTACAAGAACCGGTTCGGCCAGTTTTTTTAATTCATCTATATTGTCGTCGGTGAGATCAATAAATTTCACGCCGGCGGCCTTGGCCTTGGCCACCTGGGCCTGGTGTTGTTTGCGGGTGAGAACCCTGGTCTTGGTGCTTTCCTCGGTTATGGTGGTGAGGAGGATTTTTTGCAGATCGGCGGGCAGTTTGTTGAACCAACGTCTGTTGATTAAATGGATGAACAGGCCCTGGGCGTAGTCAAGTTGGGTGAAGGATTTGGCGATGGTGAACTTTTTTGTGATATTACAAACGATGGCGGTGTGGTCAAGACCGGTAATAACGCCCGTCTGCAGCGCCTGCGGGACATCAGGCCAGGGTAAAACCGTAAATTTCAGTTCCCATGCCTTATATGTGTCCATATTTACGGGGGCCTGGGCTATGCGGAAATTGGTCTTTTTGGCGTCCTGCAGGTTTTTAACCGGGGTTGTCGTGGCTCAGCCGTAGGGGCCGTAACCGGTGATATCAGCCACGATCAGACCTTGTCTCTTAGCACCGTCGGCAAAGGGTTTCCAAAGGGACGGTGTATTGCGAAATTTGTCAAGTTTGTCAAAGGTATCGACAACATACGGAAGATTGACAATGCCAAGAATATCCGAGATATTGGCGGCGGCAACGGATGAACTGAGCATCCCCTGGATGGCTCCCAGTTTTAATTTACTGATGACATCCTTTTCTCCGCCCAGTTGCGCCAGGGGGCGAAAGTCGACATAGAGGCGTCCGTTGGACTTTTCCCAGACCTTGTCACGGATACGATAACCGACTCCCACGCCCTCGATAATCGGGTGGGAAATGTTGGACAGTATATAGGTATACTCGGCGCCGCTCGGATCGAATTTTGGTTGCCACGCCTGCAAGGGGTTCTTCTTTGCCTGAGCCGCGATAATCGAAGTCGGCATACTGAGTGCTATCATTATTAAGAGGACGGATAATTTTTTCATACTTAGGGTCTCCTTGTTGCGGTTGAGCCGATATAAAATGCTTTCATACAGTAATTTTGGGGAATTGCCTCTATACTTCCCCCCTGGAGAATGAACACCACAGGATCTCTCAATACCATATATCAGCCTGTTTCGTAAACCTTTTTGTTGAATTTATTATGCCTTAATCGATAAATATAGAAATATTATTAGGTGACGTCTGCTGATGCACTAATAATATTCGATAAAAATGCACATATAGTTAATGATGGATTTGGTGGCTGTCGGTGTGGATATTGGCCTGTCAAAAAAGTGAATGGTTGTGTAGACTATAAGGCCTTTTGGGGGGCGGATATCAGATTATGTCGGAGGTTAAAACTTGCAAAATTTAGGCAACAAACTAATATTACAGAGGAAAAAATGAGAGCAAATGGAAGAGCGTTGGATGAGTTACGCCCGGTTTCCCTTGAAAGGGATATTCAGCCCAGGGCGGATGGTTCCCTGTTGATCCGTATGGGTAATACCCATGTTATTTGCGGGGTTTCCGTGGAAGAAAAAGTACCTCCGTTCTTAAAAGACAGTGGTCAGGGATGGATAACCGCTGAGTATGGTATATTGCCCTGTGCCACGGGTGGTCGTTATCGGCGGGAGGTGCATGGTCAGTCGGGACGGACCATGGAGATCCAGCGCCTGATCGGGCGCAGCCTGCGAATGATGGTCGATTTAAAGACAATTGGTGAGAGAACCCTTCGGGTCGACTGTGATGTGCTCAACGCCGATGGTGGTACCCGAACAGCAGCTATTACCGGGGCGGCCCTGGTGGTGCGCGATGTCCTGATTAAACTTGTCGCCGAAGAAAAATTAGCGAAACTGCCGACAATTTTACCGGTGGCGGCGGTTTCGGCCGGGATTTTTGCTTCTGACTATTTACTTGATTTGGATTACAAAGAGGATTCAGGGGCCGAGGTGGACGCGAATTTTGTTATGGCCGGGGATGGTAACTGGGTAGAAATACAGGCAACTGCGGAACGTGGCCCCTTTTCCCGACAGGCCTTTGCCGCCCTTTCACAACTTGCCGAAAAAGGTATTGCGGATTTATTAACGCTCTGGTCATAGCGGGGGTCCATTTGGAAATATCTCATTTCTAAACAGACATTAACGGGGGATGATATGAAAGTGTCGTCATTCTTGAGTCGCTTTCATTGTTTGTTGTGGCTGTGGTCTGAGAATTTGGTCCAGCCATGCTGGTTACTTGTGTCTTTATATAAGTTCATGGGGATGGGATGAGAAGAAAGCAACTGGAAATTACGGATAAAAAGGCAGTTTTTGATATTTTGTACAGGGGAAGGATAGGGCGATTGGCCACCATCGGTGGTGACGGTTACCCATATATAACCCCCGTAAACTACGTGTTCTGGCGTAAGGCCATCTATTTTCACTGCGCCTTGCAGGGTGAAAAGATAGACAATATTCGGCGTAGACCCAGGGTATGTTTTGAGGTGGATTTGCCTCTTGCCTATCTTGATTGCAAATTTGACAGGGATATGGCCGCATGTGATGTGGGTCAGTTTTATGAGAGTGTAATCATTAGGGGTACGGCTGCAATAGTCGAGTCAACGTATGAAAAGGTCGGGGCCCTAAATGCGCTGCTCGGGTGCCATGAAAATATTGAGGATTTTACCGTTATAACAGAGCATACACAGGCGGTTACACGTTGTCTTGTGGTCGTTATCCGGGTGGAATCTCTGTCGGCAAAAGCAAATTTAGCCCACCATAAGTCCACCTTGCATAGGAAGAAAATCTGTAAATATCTTGAAAAAAGAAAGTGGTCGGGGGATGAAGAGACCGTAATGCGAATTCGAATGAAACCTTAATTACGATGTGGTTGATCTGAATTCTGCGTATGGAATATGGGGGATGTATTTGTTCCGACCTTGGTCGGGGGGCTCTGCAGCCAAACCTCCATGCGCGGGTTTACGGCGTCCCCTGGACAAGATTGGAACAGGATTTAAACCTTAAGTTGGTGTCTGTCCATAAATGGCCATTTCCCCCTAACTCTTTGTTGTTTTCGAAATTTAATCCTCCGATAAAGCGAGGTACGAGACATCGAGATATCGCATATATGCCTGTGGTTAAATTCATCAAGCGCCTCAATTTAAAGCAAAATTGCTCATCCATGGACAGACACAAGTTAATGACACTGGTTTCATATCTCCTGTGAACTTGGTGATGGCAAAATTTAGGTGAAAGGATAAAAGCATGCACTTGTTACTGGGGTTTATAGGCGGTGTTCTGGGGGCGGGTCAATCCACTGTTATCGGGACATTGTTCGGAGTCCTGCTTGGTGTTCTGGTTGCCGAAATTATATCATTGCGTAAACGCATTGTTCTGCTTGAGTCGGGGATTGATGTTATGCCCGGAGGGCAGGAAACATTGCCGGGGGTTGCTGAAGAGGCCCTGGTCGACCAGGGCCCGCCGCCTGAGCCCGTGCAATGGCATCTGGAAACATCAGCATCTGCGTCCACCCCGCTGCAAGAAGAGGCCCCCGCCGCCCCCGTAGTCAACGGTGATGACGATCTTTCCACCGGCCTGTTGTCACGGTTTGGCTCCCTATTAACCGGTGGTAATATGGTGTTGAAAACCGGTGTTATTGTTCTCTTTTTCGGGGTGGCTTTTTTATTAAAGTATGGCGCCCAGCACCATATGATATCCATTGAGATTCGTATGATCAGTGTTGCCATGGCCGGTATATTACTGCTCTGTATCGGTTGGCGGTTACGGAACAAGACAGGGGGATATGGTCTTGTTATGCAGGGGGCCGGTGTGGGTATCCTCTACCTGGTACTTTTTACCGCAGCCAAGATCTATTCTTATCTCACGCCGCTCCAGGCCCTGGTTGTGATGGTCGGCCTGGTTGTTTTTACCGGCGCCCTGGCGCTGTTGCAGGAGGCAAAATCCCTTGCTGTTTTTGGTATTGTCGGCGGTTTTCTCGCTCCCGTATTGATGTCCTCGGAGGGTGGGAATCATCTGCTGCTGTTTTCTTATTATGCCCTGCTCAATAGCGGAATTTTAGGTATTGCCTGGTTTAAGGCCTGGCGGGAACTGAATATTCTCGGGTTCTTTTTCACTTTTGGAATCGCCGTGTTATGGGGCAGTTCCCACTATCTGCCCGAACTGTTCTGGTCAACTGAGCCGTTTTTACTTCTGTTTTTTGTATTTTACGTGTTTATTGCCGTACTTTTCGCCCAGCGTCAACCGGCCAAGCGTCTTGGTTATATTGATGCTACTCTTGTGTTTGGCCTGCCTGTCCTGGTATCGTGGCTGCAATATTATCTGGTTGGCGATATGGAATATGGTTTGGCTTATTCGTCCCTGGGTTGCGGTATTTTCTACCTGGTGCAAACGTTTTTCCTGCGAAACAGATTTGCCATGCAGCCCCTTGCCGATGCGTTTTTGGCCCTGGGTGTGGTCTTCTCCAGTCTGGCCGTACCCCTTGCTTTTGACGGGTTTTGCTCCGCTGCAATTTGGGCCTGCCAGGGGGCGGGGATGGTTTGGATCGGCCTGCGGCAGGGCCGAGTGCTCAGTCGCCACTTTGGCTTGTTATTGCAGGTGGGGGCAGCCTTTTTCTTTGTGGATTCCGTATTCTATCCTTTTTCTGCGCCACCGTTTTTAAATTATTATTTTTTTGGTTGTTTTTTGTTGGCCGGTTCATCGTTACTGTCGAGTTACTGTTTTGACCGTTGGCTGGATAATTTGCAGACCTGGGAGGGGAGTGTCGCCTCTATCTTCTCGCTGTGGGGTCTTTTCTGGTGGTATATTGGCGGAGTCCAGGAGATCCACCGTCATGTAGCGATGGCTGAAGCCCTGGACGGCTTACTCCTCTTCTGTACGGCCACGTCCCTTTTCATCGGGATAATCAAAAGAAAGGTGGTGTGGCCCCACTGTGATCTCCAGTTGAAACTGCAGTTGCCGCTGATGATTTTACTGATAGTGACGGGTCTCGTCTATTTCTCCTATGTGCATTTTTGGGGTGGTTGGGGTTTTACCGCCTGGGGGATCGCCTTTTTTGCCCAGTATCGTATTCTCTATCTTTTTGCCGAGCAATGGAGTAAAAGGGCTGAAGCTGTTTACCATGTCTGCACCCTGCTTTTACTGCTCTTTTTGCTCTGTTATGAAGCCGGTTGGTGGTTTGACGGGGTCCCCTGCTTTTCCGTAGTATGGGCCGTGATATGCTGGGCTGTTATTCCCGCCGGTGTACTGTTATTTCTGGTATACCTGGTAAGGTTTAGTTTTTGGCCCTTTGCCTGTCTCGGCCCGGTTTACCTGAAGGGTGTCGGTATATGCCTGGTGGCGGGTCTTGTCTGTTGGATATTGCTCTCCACCGTTTTTACCGGTGATCCAGCGCCCCTTACCTATATCCCCTTTATAAACCCACTGGAATCGAGCGGATTTTTCGCGATTTTTACTATTATTATTTGGGCGCGGGGCATGGCTGGTGCGGAGCTTTCCTGTGGATATTTTACAATATTTCTTTCTCCATGGTTACCGGCCGGTCTGTTGTTTTTCCTCCTTAATTGTCTGCTTGCCCGGACAGTGCATTTTTTTGGCGCCGTTTTATATTTGCCGCAACCGTTATATTCCTCTCTTATTTTTCAGGCGGCTATTGCCGTTCTCTGGGGGGTATGGTCCCTGGTTATTACGGTTTTGGCCACCCGCAGGGGGAGCAGATCACTGTGGCGCGTCGGAGCCGTGTTATTGGCATTGGTTGTGTGTAAACTGTTCCTTGTCGATCTTTCCGGTTCCGGGACCATCGCCCGTATCATGTCTTTTCTGGTGGTTGGTATTTTAATGTTGATAATCGGCTATTTTTCTCCCCAGCCCCCTAAGAGTCAATCCTGACCTGTTCTGAACAGTGCGTAAATATGAATCCATATCCCGTTGCAACTCAATGTTATTAACTTGTGCCTGTCCATAAATGGCTATTTTGCTCTAATTTTTTGTTGCTCTCAAAATTTAATCCTCCGATAAAGCGAGGTACGAGACATCGAGATATCACGTATTCAGGTGTAAATTGAAAAAACAAACCCCGCTGCTATACTTTTTCCTTAGGCTGTGAAATAATGGAGTTGTTCATTTTGTTTGTTAAGACGAGCATAACAGGGGGTTCTCCGGTGTCTGCCGTTTATGGACAGGCACTAACGGATAATTGTGGAAAAAGATGTCCATTGATTGCACCAGTCGTACAGTTTTGCTGGTTGATGATAATAGGGTCAGCAGAGAAATTGCGACCATCGTTTTGAAGAGTTGCCGGCGGCGTGTTATCCAGGCGGTAAATGGGCTGGAGGCCCTGGAAATTTTATTAGAAAGTGGAGATATTAATCTGATTTTCATGGATGTGCAGATGCCGGTTATGGATGGCCTGGTCACAAGTTCTGTTATTCGTGCCTGTGAAAACGGGCGTGATCTCAGCGGCTTTAATCTTTCCCCGGCCCTTATGGCAAACCTGTCTTATCAGCGGTGGAAAGAGGATGTTACCATCGTCGGGCTCAGCGCAAATGATCAGACGGTTGAGCGCCAACAAGGCCTGGATGCGGGGATGAATTATTTTTTGAATAAACCTTTGCAAAAAGATGGGGTGTTGTTTGTCCTGTCTCGTCTGGCTGATATTAAAAACGTCACGCCCCGCGATAATGCGGTTCCGCGGTTATCTGCCACCGGGTCGAATGGCGGTGTTGGAGCTGTTTTTTCTCACCTGCAAAAGACTTATGGACTCGGGGAAAAAGAGACGGCGAAACTGTTGATGGTCAGTTCCGCCACCGTTCTGGAAAATATTGATCTACTAATGGTACTGGACCGGGCAAGTGATTGGCACGGGCTTGGGCCGGTGGCCCATGGCTTAAAGGGTAGTTTGCTTAATTTAGGTCTGGCGGATCTTGCGGCCGTGGTAAGAGAAATTGAGTTGAAATGTAGGGAGGGCGGACAGGCGTCGTTTAGAAAAGAGTTGCTTGTCCTGCGGGAATCATTCAAAGAACTTGTTAAGCACAAGGGTTAGGAAAAAGATGTTTGGTTTTCTACAGTCACGTTGAGGAATGATGAAATGGAACTGTTTCAATGGAATGATCTTTTCAGTGTCGGCAACAGTGTCGTCGACCAGCAACATAAAAAATTATTTTCGATTATCAATGATCTGATAACGGCCAGTGAAAACCGCCAGCAACAGGCGGTTATTGAAAAGATATTCGCGGAAATAGTGGCCTATACCGAATATCATTTTTCCTACGAAGAAAAACTATTTGCTCAACATCCCGACCATCAAAAACATTGTCTGACCCATGGTAAATTTGTTGAAACCATGGTGGGCCTGCATGAAAGTTATAAAAAACAATCCATTGATATCACAGAAGAAACGCTGGAGTTTTTGATTGGCTGGCTTAAACACCACGTTTTGCAGACGGATGTGGTCTATTTTCGGCAGCTGGGTCATCTCAGTTATGGAGACACCGAGGATCTGGTCAGGGTGCTGACGGAGTCCACTGCCCGCTCTAAAGTTCTGGTGGTCGACGATATGGCGGATCAGCGTCTGTTGTTACGCCTTATTTTAGAAGATAAGAATTACGAGGTGCTGGAGGCGGGGAACGGACGGGAGGCCCTGGCCCTGTGTGAAGAGCATGGAGATATTCGCTTTGTCGTTACCGATCTGCAGATGCCGGGTATGGACGGTTATGAGCTTATCCGTATCCTTCGTCAAAATCAGATTCACTATATGTATATAATTGTTGTTACGGACAGGGATGAGAAGAGTACGGTGATTGAGGCCCTTTCGGTTGGCGCAAACGAATTTTTGACAAAACCGGTACTCCCTGAAGAACTGGTGTTGCGACTCCATGGCGGCCAGCAGTTGATGCGCCTGGAGATCCAGGATGAGTTGATTTTTTCCATGGCCAAGCTGGCCGATTATCGCAGTCAGGAAACCGGTTACCACCTTGACCGGGTGCGGGAATATACCCTTATTCTCGGCAAATATCTGGTTAAACATTTTCCGGAAATGGGGATTACATCCCATCTGGCCAGTGAGATATCAATGGTCAGTCCACTCCATGATATCGGTAAGGTGGGAATTGTCGACAGGATTCTGCAAAAACCAGGCCTCCTCACCCCAGAAGAATTTGAGATAATGAAGGAACACACCAGGATTGGTGGCGATTTGATCAGTGATATCTATATAAAAACCGCCTCAACATCAATGCGGTTGGCCTTTGAAATTGCCATGTACCATCATGAACGCTGGGACGGCAGCGGTTACCCAGGCGGTTTGTCTGGAAACGGTATACCTGTCGCGGCCCGGATAACGGCCCTGGCCGATGTTTATGATGCCCTTACGACCAAGCGAATATACAAAGAGGCTTTTGATCATGAAAAGGCCAAGGATATAATCAAAAAAGGCCGTGGTCATCATTTTGACCCGCGTATTGTTGACGCCTTTCTCGCCTTGGAAGAAAGATTTATTGATCTCAAGGAAAAGTTTCAGGATAAATAACTTTCTATTCGCCCGGTTCAAAACCTATTGCACTGATTGCATCCCTGATTATGCGACGGTCGGCGCCGTTGTTTTCGAATTGCGCGTTTCCGTCATCGAGATTTACTTTGACGTTTGAGAGTCCCGAAATCTTCTCCAGGGCTTCCTTAACGGAGGCAACGCAATGTTGGCAACCCATGCCGCTGATGGTTATTTTCTCCATATATTCCTCCAATGGGTACTATTTAAGTGAATCATTATTATAACCTAAATCCTGTAATCGGCAAGTTTTGACTCCGAGTTTGTTGTCTGCAGGCTTCAGGTGCTTTTGCCTCCGCCTGTGACGGATTGATTTTGCGGAGGTCTATGCTTATCAGTTAGGTTAAAATTAAAGCTTAGTTGAGCTGTGACGCTTTGCAAAAGCACCTTTAACTCTTACGAAACTTATGCCCCTTTGGCATGAAAAGGGTTTGTTTATGACAACACAAGTATATAAGGCCCAGATAAAGGGAATGCACTGTGCGGCCTGCTCCGCGCGTATTGAAAAGGTGGTGGGGAACCTGGACGGGGTTGTGGACTGTTCGGTGAACCTTGCCACGGAGCGGGCCTCGATAGAGATTGATCCGGCATTGCTTGATTTTTCCGTGGTAAAGGAGAAGATTGCCGCTCTTGGTTTTACGGCGGAGAGCGGCGAAGATGGAGGGGACGGCAATAAGATGGAAGAAAGTGATGGCCCCGATCGACAGTTGTCCGCCATGGGATTTCGCTTGCTTCCCTCTTTTGTTCTGGCCCTGACCATTATGTATATTTCCATGGCGGAGATGGTGGGGCTTTCCATGCCCGACTGGTGTGGGGCGGAGACATCTCCATTTACCCATGGAGCGGTGCAGTTTTTACTCCTCCTTCCTGTACTGTTTATGGGGCGTGGTTTTTTTACCATCGGGATTCCCGCTTTTTTCAGGGGCGTGCCTAATATGGACTCCCTTATTGCCATGGGAACGGGGGCGGCCTTTCTCTATTCCACCTGGAACCTGGTTGAGATAGGCCTGGGCCAGGAAATTACGGCCCGTGTTCACGATCTCTATTTTGAATCGGCGGCCATGTTGTTGGCCCTGGTTTCACTGGGTAAGTATATGGAGGTCCGCTCAAAGGCCAAGACCACCGATGCCATACGTCATCTCCTGCAACTGGCCCCGGATACGGCCACCCTCGTAAAAGACGGCCGACAGCGTGATGTGGCTGTTTCCGATATTCAGGTTCGGGATCATATTCTCGTTAAACCGGGGGGTCGCATCCCCGTGGATGGTGCAATAATAGATGGCGGTTCTTCCGTGGATGAATCAATGCTGACCGGTGAGAGTATGCCGGTAATCAAGGTTGTTGGTGATGCTGTCTTTGGCGGTACATTAAATAAAAACGGAGCCTTAACCCTGGAGGCCGGGAAGGTCGGCCCCGATACGGTGCTTGCTCGGATTGTTCGCCTGGTTCAGGACGCCCAGGGTTCAAAGGCTCCTATTGCCAACCTTGCCGATCGGATCAGCCTCTATTTTGTGCCGGTGGTAATGGTTATTGCCCTGCTTTCGGGGCTGGCCTGGTTTTTTATCGGCGATGCCGGTTTCAGTTTTTCTTTAAGAATTTTTATTGCGGTAATGGTTATTGCCTGCCCGTGCGCCATGGGGTTGGCAACACCGACTTCGATAATGGTGGGCACGGGGCGTGGTGCCCAGTTGGGGGTCCTGGTAAAAAACGGTGGGGTTCTGGAGCTTGCCCGGAAGGTTAGTTGTGTGGTCTTCGACAAAACCGGGACCCTCACCAGGGGCAAGCCCGTGGTAACCGATTTTATTCCCCTGGCAGATTATGATAGAGATTTGTTGCTGTCCCTAGCGGCGGGGGTGGAAAAATGTTCCGAACATCCACTGGCCGGTGCCGTATTGGAGGCGGCGGAACAAAGAAAATGTTCGGTTGCCGATGTGGATTCTTTTGGTGTGGAACCGGGTCGGGGGGTGTCTGCAAAAATCACCCTGGAACAACGAGTTGTTACTGTGTTTCTCGGTAACTATGAGTATATGCGGGATAATGGTGTTGAAGGTTTAAATGAAGAAGTCAACAGGCGGGTCGATCAACTCAGCCGCGCGGGTAAAACCGTCCTTTACCAGGCCGTGGATAAGAGAATGGGTGCATTGATCGCTATTGGTGATCCCTTAAAAGATGAGGCCCCGTACATTGTTCAACGTCTTAATGCGATGGGTATCAAGATAGTTATGCTCACGGGCGATGATGAAAAAACCGCATATGCCGTGGCTGAAAAGGCCGGTATTGAGGTCGTTGTGGCCAGGGTTATGCCTGAAAATAAAGTGCAGGAAATCGTGCGACTGCAGGAAGAGGGAGAGATTGTGGCCATGGTGGGGGACGGTATTAACGATGCCCCGGCTCTGGTTCAGGCCGACGTGGGTATTGCCATGGGAACGGGGATAGATGTGGCGGTGGAGTCGGCCGATATAGTCCTTATGAACAGTAATCTAGCCGGGGTATGTACAGCCATAGGTCTTTCCAGGGCGACGCTGCGTAATATCAGGCAGAATCTGTTCTGGGCCTTTGCCTATAATATTGTTGGAATACCAGTGGCAGCCGGTTTGCTGGCAATATTCGGCGGTCCGACCCTGAACCCGATGATCGGTGGCGGGGCCATGGCCCTTAGTTCTGTATCGGTGGTGAGTAATGCCCTGCGCTTAAGATGGTATAAACCTGAGGTGTAATTTATTAATTTCATATGAAAGTGCCTTGCAAGTCTTTGCCCCTTGATTCGCTTTCATTGTTCGCTGTGGCTGTGGCTTGATAATTTGCTCCAGCCATGCCGGTTACTGGGATCACCGGCCTCAACGGTGTTAAGTGATTTGTGTACGCCCGGCATATGCATAAGATTACGGGGTTCAAGTCTTCTGTAAGTGTTTCTGTGTAACGTTGTGATAACTATTGCTACCCGATTATAATCCGTTATTCTTCAATTGTAGCCGAATATAAACCAGCGCCTATTAACCCCAACCCTCCAGCTACATTAAAAGTTTTTACAAGGGTAATTGATTTGAAAGAATCACGAATTTTATCTGCAAGCAGTGAGTAACCTACTACATTGAGTAGAGCTAACAGCATGAAAGTGGAGGATAAAATTATAAATTGAATTGCTATGTTTTGTTGTGGGTTTACAAACTGTGGCATAAAAGCTGAGTAAAAGATAATGCCTTTTGGATTTAGTGAAGTCAGCAAAAAGACGCCTCTAAAAATAGTTCTTGAGCTATAAGAAGTATCAAGTGATTTTTGTGGTTTGATTTTACCGTTTTCAATCAACATATTAATACCCAAATAGATTAAATAGGCAGCGCCACAGTATTTTAATACTACAAAGACAGTTGAGCATAAAGCCAGCAACGCGCTAACCCCCAATAGCGAAAGGGAAATGCATAAAACATCGCCGATTATAACACCCGCTGACAATGGGATACTTGCCTTTTTACCGTGATTTAAGGATTGGTTAATGACATAAATATTAGTCGGCCCAGGCACCACTATTACAATTGAGGCAGTGATAACAAATGTTAACCACATTTCAAATGTCATGATTACACCATTTTATTATTATGATAACGAAATGCATTATTGCGTGATTTTATATAGACAGATAATATGATAAAAGTGTTTTGTTTACACCGTGTTGTATATGCTTCTATTGTTTTTCAATATCCGTAATGAATTTCGGTTCAATATCGCCAATTAACTTATCAGGGAGATTTATTAAACAGTAGCGAGATAATTGATAAAAATGCTGTTGGACTGGGCCGGGATTACAAAGAGTCTAAGAAACCTCCATGCCGGTTACTTGTAACCTATTAGAACGCTAAAGTAAATATTTTGATAGGATTTTTATGGGGTTTGTTTTTGGGCGTAAATCAGCAAGGCAGGCATTAATATTCAATGGAATAATATTTTGCCAATTTGCAATGGCAACAGGGTTTGATATCTTTTGCGCTGGAGTGCAGGGCTCTGTCCCTGGTTGTTTTCTGTTGATTTTATAAAATATGAAATGTTTGGCACGTTTATTCGTGACTTCGAAGCATACTTGTGTTATTCGGGAAGTTTTGAATAGGGAGAAATGGAGAAAAAATGTTTTCAATATTACGAGTAAACAGTGTAAGCGGCCAGACCCGCAGGGAAGATTTTGACGGTCTAGAATATCTTTTAGGTGGGCGGACCCTCTCGTCCCGCCTTGTCAGTCGGGAGGTGCCGGCTGACTGCGACCCCCTGGGTCGAAAAAATACCCTCTATTTTTGTACCGGAGTTTTGGCGGGGACGACCGTCTCCAGTTCCGGCAGGCTCAGTATCGGGGCAAAGAGCCCGCTGACCGGTGGCATAAAAGAGAGCAATGCCGGTGGGATAGTCGGTTTGAGGATGGCCCGGCAGGGCTTGCGCTGTATTGCCATCGAGGATGCGCCTCGATCCGACAGCGCGTGGAAAATAGTGGTTGTCGGTAAAAAAGAGACGGTTCTTCTGGATGGCGAATTCCTGGCGGGTAGGGGAGTTTATGAAAAATCAGCACTGTTGATTGAAAAATTTGGTGTTAAAGCCGGTTGTATCACCATCGGGCCCGCTGCGGAAAAACTTCTCCATGCCACGGGTATTGCCTGTTCCGACCCCCATGGCGTCTGTTCCCGATACGCGGGAAGGGGTGGCCTGGGGGCGGTAATGGCTTCGAAAAAAATTATTGCCGTGGTGATTCTCGCTGATGGGGAAAATAAGCCGCAATTTAAGGATGGCGATGGTTTTAAAGAGGCGGCTAAAAAAATTGTCCGTCTTTTAAAGGAAAATCCGGTTTCTTCGCAATTTACCAAGTACGGTACCGCCGCCATGGTGGATATTTGTCAATCGTTGAAGGTATTGCCCACCAGGAATTTTAGACACGGGGTTATGGCCGGGGCGGAGAAAATAAATGGTCAGGCCATGTACGATATCATTAAAGAGAGGGGCGGAGAGGGGAAAACGGAGCACGCCTGTATGAACCCCTGCGCCATTCGCTGTTCCAATGTATACCCTGATAAAAAGGGCGATACGATCTGCTCACCCGTTGAATATGAGACCATGGCCCTGATGGGTTCGAATCTCTGTGTAGAAGATCTGGACACTATTGCCGAAATGAATCGGATAGCCAACGACGCTGGGGTGGATACCCTTGATGTCGGCGCGGCGATTGGTGTTGCCATGGAGGCTGGTCTGGCCGATTTTGGTGATACGAAGGCCGCCGTGGACTTGATGAAAGAGGTGAGGAATCTGACGCCGTTGGGACGGATACTTGCATCCGGTTGTAAAACTGCGGCCAGGGTCCTCGGGGTTCGCCACGCTCCCCATGTACTTGGTCAGGCTATTCCGGCGTATGAGCCCAGGGGTACCAAGGGTATGGCGATGACCTATCTCTCTTCGCCGATGGGCGCGGACCATACTTTTGGATTTACCCTGCGGGATGAAGAAACACCCGCCAGTAAAGAGGGTAAGGTGGCTTTGTCGAAAAAATTTCAGGTAATCGGTTCCCGAATGGATGCGATGGGGATGTGTAATTTTGTCCGCTATTCGGTGCGTGATGATATGACTCCACTGCTGGATCTTATTCGCCACCGCTATGGTGTTGAAATTGACGGAGAAAAGTTTGATGAAATCGTTAAGGAGACCCTGAAGATAGAGCACCAGTTTAATATTGATGCGGGTATAACGGCCCTGGATTACAGGTTTACCGAAACTTTTTATGAAGATGTCCAGCCCGAGACAGGGGAGGTAATGGATATCAGCGATGGGGAATCGATGCTGGCCAGGCAATGGTAACCCTGCGCTTTAAACTTATGGATATCGGCTTGCGGGAGGTCCGTATCGCAGGGCCTCTGTCATTTGCAGAGATTTTACAACTCGCGCAGTCTGAAAGCGTTGGGTCGTGCCTGACTTGCAATGATATTATAGCCGTACGCAAAAACAGAATTGTCCGGGGGGACGACCTGGTTGAAGACGGTGATGAAGTAGATATCTTTCCGGCAATATCGGGGGGATGATGTGGTCGTCTCCGACAATGTCTGGGAATTATTCGTAAGATGCCCCGTGTGCTCTTTTTAAAATTTCTTTTTGTCGCCGTATTCCATCCAGTTATAATCGAGAATCTTTTTAAAAATATCTATTAATTTATCCCAAAACCCAGTTGCCTCTTTTTTTGCCGCCGCTTCATTGGTCACGTCCTATCCTCCTGTCTTTTTGTCGCCTGTGTTATTTTTTTCCAGCGTGTTGTAATATAATTATTATCTTCTTGTCGTACAACTGTTTATTCAATGTCATTATATTAACGGTTTGAGTCCTGTTCCAACCTTGTCCGGTGGACGTGGTAAACCCGTCCATGACGGCTTGGCTGCAGACACCCTTGTCCAAGGTCGGAACAGTACTTTACACATTATTTTGTTTATAAGTTCATGACATTGACTGGTTATTGATAATAACTGTGGTTACATATTGCTTTCGAGGGGAGGCAAGATAATTGGAGGTGCGGGGCCTCAATAACGTTGTCGCTCGGTCTCGATTGCAAGATTCAGGTATTGAAAATAAAGGAGAACAGTATGTCCCTGACGATTAATGGTTTAAAAAAAGTGGGTCTTTTTATCTCTTTTCCCAAACAGGATCATAATACCGACGAAAGTGGTCTGTCGGCAAATTTTGAATTTATTCATGGTATCGGCCCTACGGGTTTGACATCTTTTGAGTTATCGATGGCCGATAAAGGTGAGGGTGATGGTTTTGATCTCAATATCCCTGCAGCTCAGGCCCCTGAATTTTTTGGTCATAACTATACCCCAATATTAAATCTCTTGGCTTTGCAAGTTATGCCTGATAACCTTCTCTTGGAGGTTCTGGTTGTAACCGTTCAGGAATGCGATGGCCATGAGGTTGTTAAATCCATTGTTAAGGCAGGGTCTGGATGCGGCTGCGGCGGTTCCTGTGGATGTGGTTGATTTTTGAATAAATTTTTAAAAAGTTCTCCAGAGAAGATTAACTTTCTATATTAGGGATTATAAATGGAACATATGGTTATAAGCAGAGATATGGTGGTTGTCTTTTTTCTGCTTGGTCTGGCAATTTTTTTATTTGTTACCGAGTTATTACGTGTTGATCTGGTGGGTCTGCTTATGATGGTGCTGCTGCCCCTGAGCGGGGTTATCAGCGGGGAAGAGGCAATAGCCGGGTTGAGTTCCAATGCGGTTGTCTCCATTATTGCCGTGATGATTATCGGTGCAGGTTTGAATAAAACCGGGGTAATGAATCTGGTCGCAGCGCAGATTATCAAGCTGGTGGGTAAGAGTGAAAAGCGGATAATGGCCGTAATATCTCTGACGGTGGCGGTGATTTCAAGTTTTATGCAGAACATCGGTGCGGCGGCACTCTTTATGCCGGCCACCATGCGTATCAGTCGACAGCTTGGCTTTTCGGCCAGTAAGATATTGATGCCCATGGGCTTTTGCGCAATTATAGGTGGCTGTTTGACCCTGGTGGGCTCAAGTCCTCTGATTATGCTCAATGATCTTATGGCCGGTTGGTGGAAAAACAATCCCGAGGTGGTGCAGAACGCGCCTTTTACACCCTATAATTTATTGACGGTGACGCCGATAGGCATGGCGCTGCTGGTTATGGCTATTGGTTATTTTGCTCTATTTGGTCGGAAAATATTACCCGATAAAACTGACGGATCCGATAGCGATTCCACCGACAGTCGCCTCCAGGAGATATATGGAGAGACGGTTGGACACGGTTACGAGATGGAGGTCCCCGCGTTTTATCCGGCCCACACCCTGGGGGAACTTGAGATCCGACCGCGTTACCATATAACGGTGGTGGGGGTGGCTAAAAATGACGGTTATCAAAAGGAATTCGCCCCCACCAAGGATACCCTTGTTGAGGCGGGCGATAGCCTTTGGGTAATCAGTGCCGAAAAAAATATCCAGGCACTGTCAAAGGAACAGGGTTGGATTATAAAACCTGAGCACGATGTCTTTGCGGAGGAAAATTATCCCGATGAATCAGGGGTTGTGGAGGGTGTGGTTATCCCGCATTCCAATCTCAGCCAGCATACCATGGAGGAGTTACAGTTCCGCCGCTTGTTTCAGATTAATCCGTTGGCCATTGTCCGGGGCGATAATATTATTATGGATAAGATCAACGTTACTACCCTGGAGCAGGGTGACACAATCCTGATGCAGGGTAGATGGAAACAGTTCCGGCTGCTTACGGCCAGGATGGATATTGCCCTGCTTTCCGACATAAAGGACGAAGAACTGAAGCCGGAGCGTACCCGCTGTGCCGTTTTTTTTCTGATTATGGCCCTGACCCTGGCCCTTGGTTTTGAAGTGAAGTTGTCAATTGCCCTGCTTACCGGGGCCCTGGGCATGATATTGACAAAAATTATCCCCGCTGACCGTGCCTATGAGGCGGTGGACTGGCGAACGGTCTTTTTATTGTCGGGCCTGATCCCCCTGGGTACGGCATTTGAGACGACGGGCACGGCGGCCTTTATCGCCCACAAGGTGATTTCATTGATCGGCACGCCGTCGCCGATTATGTTGATGTTTGTTATTTCCATGCTGACGGCCTTTTTTTCCCTGGTGGCCTCAAATGTAGGCGCTACGGTACTCATGATTCCACTGGCCATGAATATGGCCGCTTCCATAGGTACGGATCCCATGGTGGCGGCGCTTGTGGTCGCGGTTTCAGCTTCTAATACCTTTATATTGCCGACCCACCAGGTAAATGCCCTGATTATGCGGCCCGGAGGGTACAAGACAAGAGATTATATGCGGGCGGGGATCGGTGTTACCATACTGTACACCGCCGTGTTAATGGGTTATCTGAAATTTATTCTCCTTGACTGATTCACCGGATCGGTTGCAGATGCTTTTAATCGAGGATTTGACTTAAAAACAGTTTGGTACGTTCATGCTGGGGGTTGTTAAAAAATTCGTCCGGCTTGTTTTCCTCAAGGATTTCACCGCCGTCCATAAAGAGTACCCGGTGGGCTACACTTTTTGCAAAGCCCATCTCGTGGCTGACCACAATCATGGTCATACCGTCCTGGGCAAGGCTGATCATAACATCGAGTACCTCTTTTACCATTTCGGGATCAAGGGCCGAGGTTGGCTCGTCAAAGAGCATGGCGTTGGGTTTCATGCATAAACTGCGGGCAATGGCCACTCTCTGCTGTTGTCCACCCGAGAGTTGGCCGGGATATTTCAGGGCCTGTTCGGCAATACGGACCTTTTCCAGATAGTACATGGCGGTTTCTTCCGCCTCTTTTTTCGGGGTTTTTCTGACCCAAATCGGTCCCAGGGTCAGATTGTCGAGAATGGTAAGGTGGGGGAAAAGGTTAAAATGCTGGAATACCATACCCACCTCGGTCCTGATCTTTTCGATGTTTTTCAGGTCGTTGGTCAGTTCAATATTATCGACGAAGATATGACCGCGTTGGTGTTCTTCAAGTCGGTTTACACAGCGAATAAGTGTGGATTTGCCGGATCCGGACGGGCCGCAGATGACGATGCGTTCGCCCTTGTCGACGGTTAAATTGATATTTTTCAGTACGTGGAAATCACCGTACCATTTATGCATATTCACAATTTTGATAATGGGAGTTTCTGCTGCCACTTTTAAGCTCTCCGGTTAATAAATAGACGGGTAAAATTGCCCGAGGACGGCTGTTTTTAATTTATATAAAATTGTTTTCCAAGGCTTTGACCCTTGAATCGCTTTCGTTGTTCGTTGTGGCTGTGACCTGATAATTTGATCCAGTCATGCTGGTTACTTTACAATTCTGGTTTTCAGGGGGACTGTCGTTGCATGATCATAATCCGGTGTCCAGCTCTTTTTCAAGTCGCCTGCTGTAGTTGGACATAAAAAAACAGCAGATAAAATAGATGATAGCCACGAATATATAGGCCTCGGCCGAAAAGCCCATCCATTTGGGATCGGTGAGGGTTGTTTGGGTGGTCTTTAATAGATCGTAGAGGGCGATGATAACCACCAGGGATGTATCTTTAAACGCCGATATCAAGATACTCACCGAAGGCGGAATAACGATTTTCAGGGCCTGGGGCAGGATAATCAGGCGCATGGTTTGGAAATAGTTTAACCCCAGGGCTTCGGCCGCTTCATATTGACCCTTGTCTATACCCTGCAGACCGCCCCGCACCACTTCGGCAATATACGCGGCGGTGAAGAGAATAATGGCAACCTGGGCGCGGAGAATCTTGTTCACCGTCATACCTTCGGGTAGGAAGAGCGGAAAGACGACCGAAGACATAAATAGCAGACTGATCAGGGGAACGCCCCGTATCAGTTCGATGTAAATTACACAAAACGATTTAATTATTGCCATCTTTGTCTGACGGCCAAGGGCCAGGATGATACCGACGGGGTAGGCCGCGGTGAGACCAAAGACGGATAAGAGCAGGGTAAGGGGTAGACCACCCCATTTATTGCTTTCAACCGATTCCAGGCCGAAAAGGCCGCCCTTTAGCAGGAGCCCCATACTGAATAGGCCGACCAGCCAGCCGTATGCAAGCGATTTTCTCCAGTGTTTACGGTTTTGGCTGTAGATGAGCAGGAAGATAAGGATAACCACGGCCAGTAGTGGTCGCCATTGCAGTTCGTGGGGATAAAAGCCAAAGAGGATAAAGCGTATATTGGCGGTGACCACAGACCAGCAGGCCCCATCATCGCTGCATTGCCCGCTTGCCGCAACCCAACTGGAGTTAAGAAAAGCCCAGTTGACAAACGGGGGAACCGTCCGCCACAACAGGTAGAGTATGGCCAGGGTGAGTAAGGAGTTGAACCAGCCGTTAAAGAGGTTGTTTTTTATCCAACCTATTGCGCCAACATTGGTGACGGGTGGTCTGATATCGGTGATTGTCTTTTCCATATGCGTATCTATCTTTCCACGAGGGCAATTTTTTTATTATACCAGTTCATAAAGGCCGAGGTCGAAAGGCTGAAAATCAGGTATACCAACATTATCATGGCCACTCCTTCGATGGCCTGGCCGGTTTGGTTGATGGTAGTACCGGCGACGGACACAAAGTCGGGGTAGCCTATGGCCACGGCCAGGGAACTGTTTTTTGTTAGGTTGAGTAGTTGGCTGGTGAGGGGCGGTACGATGACCCGCAGGGCCTGGGGGAGAATAACGAGGTTGAGAACATGTCTCTGTTTCAGGCCGATGGACATGGCGGCTTCCCTTTGACCTTTTGAGACCGATTGGATGCCGGCGCGGACTACTTCGGCTACAAAAGCAGCGGTATAGAGGACCAGTCCCAGGAGCAGGGCGGTGAATTCGGGGCTGATGGTGAGCCCGCCTTTGAAATTGAAACCGCTAAGTTTGGGAATACTCATTGTTGTGGGTGCCCCGCAAAAAAACCAGACAATAAGCGGTAATCCTAGGCAGAGCACCAGGGATACCGGTAAGACCGGAAATATATCGCCCGTTGCGGCCTGTCGTTTTGCGGCCCATTTTTTTATGAAAAAGCTGAGGAATCCGGCAAAGAGCAGGGATAATGCTGCGTAGGCGAATGCCTGGTGCCATACGGGAATCCCGAAGATAAGACCGCGATTGCAGAGGAAAACACCCGGTATGGGATTGAGTGATGTCCGCGGGGACGGTAATATTTCGTAAAAGAAGGCGTACCAGAAAAAGAGTTGTAACAGGATGGGTATATCCTGGAACACTTCTATGTAAATTGCTGAAATTTTGGAGAGTAACCAGTTTGAGGAGAGCCTTGCCACCCCCAAGAAAGTACCGAGGATAACGGTGAGGATTATACCGATAAAGGCGACTATTAAGGTATTGCAAAATCCGACGAGAAGCGCCCGTCCATAGGAGTCGGCAGCGGAATAATGAAACAGGGATTCGCCGATCTCAAAGGAGGCTTCTTTGTTTAGAAAGGCAAAGCCGGTAGATATGGACTGTCTTTCAAGGTTGGCCAGTGTGTTGTGAACAAGGTAAAAGCAGAGTAGGCCGATGCCAAGAACCGTTAGTACCTGGTAGAAGACGGCCAGTTTTGCCGGATCTCGGAAAAATGGTATCTTTTCCGTTGTTGTTTCCATATTCGTTTATACCTAATGCAGACAAACTGCAAGCAAATGCCTTGTTTCTGTTATGAACCCGTTAAGTTGAACATTACCTTTATTTTTCTTGTTTTTCTTTATAGGTTTTATGGAGTAAGGCATTAAATCTTGCGTGCAGAGTATGAGAAAATAAATTTCATACCGTTAATTAATTGTTATTGACCCGACAGTGTATATGTGGCACTCGAATGTGACGACCATTCATGGCCAGGGGATTGTACTGGGGCATGAATGGTCGTCTGGTTCAATGTGGTAAAACAGGGGTACTATTTGAACGGAGGTGAGTACATGAGCCCGCCCTTGGTCCATAGGGCGTTTAGGCCGCGTTTAAGCATCAACGGGGTATTAACGCCGACATTTCTCTCGAAAACTTCACCATAGTTGCCGATCTGTTTAATTATATTGTAAGCCCATTTTTCATCGAGGCCGAGGGCCTTGCCGTTGCCTGGAATAACTCCCAGGAATCGTTTGATTTTCGGATCATTACTCTTCAGCATTTTATCTACATTCTTTGAATTGATACCGAGTTCTTCAGCGTTTATAAGGGCCAAAACAGAGTAGTTGACAATATCCTTCCACTGGTTGTCGCCATGGCGAACTGCAGGGGCCAACGGCTCTTTGGAGATGATCTCCGGTAGGATTACATAATCGCTGGGCTTGGGGGCAACCGCGCGAATGGCGGCAAGTTGTGAGGCATCGGAGGTCATACAGTCACAACGACCGGCAAAAAATGCTTTGGACAGTTCGGCCGTATTCTCGATTACAACGGGGTTCATCTTAATTTTATTGAAACGGAAATAATCGGCTACATTTTGCTCGGTGGTTGTACCGGGCAGAACACAAACCGACGCGCCGTCCAGCTCTTTGGCATTTTTAACACCCAGTTTTTTGGGGATGAGAAAGCCCTGGCCATCATAATAGTTGACATGGACAAAATCAAGGCCGAGGGCGGTATCGCGGCTCAGCGTCTGTGTGGCGTTACGGGCCAGGAGGTCAATTTCACCAGATTGCAGGGCGGTGAACCTGGTTTTTGCAGTGAGGGGGGTAAATTTAATTTTTTTGGCATCGCCGAAAACCGCCACCGCCACTGCCCGTGCGGTGTCGATATCGAGACCCTTCCACACACCCTTTGCGTCGGGCTTGCCGAAGCCGAAAACATCTCCGTTAACTCCAACCTGGATGAAGCCCTTAGCTTTAACATCATCCAGGGTGCCGGCGGTGACGACGCCTGCGGTTAGACAAATGGCTGCAATTAATGTCGGCACAAATCGTTTTAGTTGTTTCATAGAAAGTGTTTCCTCCTTGAAAAATTAGTAGGTTTAATGAAAATAACCGCCTGCGATAATATCCAGAGCAACGGAAATTTTCATAACGGTAAAATGATGTCGCTTATGCACTTTCTCCGGTGGTTATTGCCGGATAACGGTGTCACCGGGAATAAGCATTGAAATTCTGCTTTGAGATTATATTCATTACTGCTGAAAATGCCAGCAGTATAAAAACAATTTATACTTGAAATATAATATTATTAACCTAAAAACAATGTGGTGAAATTGACTTGGAATTGACAATAGTTTTAAGGTGTAACCTGTTTTTGTGACCTTAATTCTGCGTGCAGAAAACAGGGAGATATATTTTATGCCGTTAAATTAATATCTTGATACTGGCGGGATCATTTCCGGTAAATTTTCCGGATGAAAATCGAGAAATGTAAATATAATATTTTCGAATTGCACGGTCTTACTAAAGTTAAGACGGATATGTCTCTCCCTGACAGGATCACCATTGCCGTACCGTTCCAGAATATATTCAAGTCGCTCGGCCAGGGAGACCACCCTGTCGTGGCGGACGCGTTTGTCGGCGTAAAAAACGATTTCCCTGGCATTGAATATGCCTTGTCGATAGCGTTTGCTTGCAAAATCTTCGAGTATAACATGTTCGGCGACGATTATGCCGATTTCGGGATGACCCAGTTCAACGCATATTCGCTGGCCCTCCCTGGCGTGGTTGCAACCGCTTTTTAAACATGGTGTCTTGGCAATATCATGGAGAAGGGCACCGGCGATCACCTCGTTTTCAGCGGGTAGATTTCGACCGCTACCAAGAGTTTTAAAGAGACCGTGTAACAATGTTTGCGCCACCTCCGCCACCGTGTAAGAATGTGCCCTGATATTGTCCAGCATCTCGTATCTTTCGATGTATTCAAGGCATTGCGCGATGGTGGGGATATTTTTTCGGCTCATAACATGGCGAACGGTTCAGCGACTGCTTAGTTCATGGACGGCATCGACGGCGATTTTTGCCTGGTTCACGGGGGTTAATTGATGGATCCCGTGGCCCAGGTTGAAAATATGGCCGTATGCTCTGGCCGCATCTGCAAGCAGCTGGCCAATTCGCGCCCGCAGTTCGTCTTTCGGCAAGAGGAGGGCAAATGGATCAATATTGCCCTGTACGGCCTTTTTGCCGACCCGCTTTATGGCATCGCCAATATTTATACGCCAATCCAGGCCGATAACATCGGCCCCGGATTTTGCTGAATAATCAAGGAGGGTGGCGCCATTATTGGCAAAATAGATTAGGGGGACGCCGGTATCCTTCAGATCGGCAAATATTTTTTCCACGTAGGGCAGGGCGAAAGTTTTGAAATCGCGGGGGGCGAGGACACCGGCCCAACTGTCAAAGAGCTGTAGAGCCTGGGCGCCGGCCCGTGCCTGTGCCTGCAGATAGAGGATTGTGCTCTTGGTAATTTTTCCCATTAGGTTGTGGAAGAGCAGGGGCCGGGTGAACATCATCTTTTTTGTTTCCCAGAAGACCTTGGAAGAGCCGCCTTCGATCAGGTAGGTTGCACAGGTGAAAGGAGCACCGGCAAAGCCTATGAGTGGCACCTTGAGGACGCCGCGCAGTAGCCGTATCGTTTCCATGACAAAGCCCGTTGCCTCCTCGGCGTCGGGGATGATAAGCTTGTCCAGTGCGGCCTGATCCCTGATTGTTTCCGGGAAGATCGGACCTTTGCCTTCATGGAATTGTAACGGTGCGCCCATGGCTTCCATGAGGATAAGGATATCGGAAAACAGGATTGCCGCATCCATATTGAGAATATCCACCGGTTGCATGGTCACCTCCACGCAGAGTTCCGGTGTCTTACACAGTTCAAGAAAGCTGACCTTACCCCGAATTTTCTGGTAATCAGGCAGGTATCTACCCGCTTGGCGCATCATCCAGATGGGTGTGTAGTCTGTTTTTTCGCCTCGACATGCTTTGAGAAAGGTATCGTTCATGGTTCCCTTTTAGTCTGGTTGTTGTGGCTGGAATGATTGCGGGGGATATAGCTGCAAAAAGGCTCCTGGGCCAGAAAATCTCCCGTCATCGCATAGGCTCGGGCACGGCAGCCGCCGCAAACATGGATATATTCACATTTACCGCAATTACCCTTGTAGCTTTTGAAATCCCTGAGTTGTAGGAAGAGTTCGGACTTTTCCCAGATGGTCTTAAACGGCACGGTTTTGATATTACCGGCCGATTTGGGGAAATAACTGCATGGTTGAACTTCGCCGTCCACATCGATTAGACAGATAAGCTGGCCGGCAAGACATCCTTTTGAGCCTCCCGTTGAAAATTTCAGGCTGCGATGTTTATATTTTTCGTTCTGCTGTTTGGATTTCTGGCGAACAATTCGATAGTAGTGCGGAGCGCAGGTCGGTCGCATAAGGAGCTCGTCCTCCTTCTGCTCAGTTTCGTAATGCCATTCAAGAATTTCGTTGTAGACCTCTTCGGGGATCAATTCCGTCATAATGTCTTCTCCACGACCGGTGGGGACAATCATAAACATATACCAGGCCGTGGCGCCGAGGGTCTTTACCATCTTGTATATTGCCGGTATTTCATGGCGATTTCTCTGGGTAAAAGAAGAGTTGATCAGGAAGGGGATATTATGTTTTTTAAAAAGTTTCATGGCCTTAACCGTACCGTCAAAGGCACCCGCCTCGTTGCGAAAATCGTCGTGGATTTCCGCACTGGCCCCGTCCAGGCTGAGGGAGACCATCTTTATCCCGGCGTCTTTGATTTTTTTACAAATCTCATCGGTTACGAGTGTGCCGTTGGTGGCAAGACACATGCGAAAACCCTTGCCCGCCCCGTAGCGGGCGATTTTGAATACGTCTTTACGCAGGAGTGGTTCTCCGCCTGAAAGCACCAGCACCGGACTGGCGTATGTGGCGATATCATCCATAATCGCTTTTGCCTCATCCAGTGAAAAATCAGGATGTTCTTCTACTTCAAGCCGGGACGATGAGCGGCAATGTACGCATTTGAGGTTGCATCGCCGGGTGATCTCCCAGGCGATCCATTTTGGTGTAAAATTCATTGATAAATCTCTCCTAAATGCTAAGGTTGCCCACCGGGACGATTTTGTCTTCACGCCTTTTTGCAAAATTCAGGTAATATGTTTTGGGTGAAAACGGTGTACAATCCCATTGAAGATAGAGTAATTTTTAAAAGATGTAAATACTAACCAACATGGCTGCAGCAAATAGGCGTGAACATGGTGAATAACGTCACTTGAATCCGGTGCTTTGCTATAAAAGAACTCACTGAGTTATCGAAAAAAACTTAGTAGCCGGCATGGCTGGAGCAAATTATCAGGTCGCAGCCACAACGAACAATGAAAGCGACCCAAGGGTGAAGGCACTTTCACATAAAGATAACGGTATAAATAAAATATATTTTTAAATTTTCTGCGTGTAAGAGTTGGTTATAAGTTTTAATAAATAGCGTATAGTGTTAGACCTGATTTTACAGAACATGGGGGCGATGTGGCAAGTAATGGATAACGAGGTAAGAATATGTTGATTTCACCAGCTTTTTTAGGTAGGAGGCGGGGTGAGGAAATTATGAACGAACTCCTTGATCGCTTGCAAGCGGTTGATGGGGATTGTCACCGGGTGGTTAAGGAGATTTTGCAGGCCGTTAAAAATAAAAAAGATGCTGCGCTACTCGAATATTGCAGACGTTTTGATGCGCCGCATCTTTCCCTGGAACAGTTGCAGGTCAGTGACGGAGAATTGCAAAAGGCCTACGATCTGGTGGATAAAGGGTTTATGGACACCCTGGCCAGGGCCGCCGAGAGGGTACGTGGTTTCCATGTGCGGGAAATGGAGGATTCCTGGTTCCAGACAAGGGATGACGGTACCATTGTCGGTAGAATGGTGCGTCCCGTGGATTCAGCAGGTCTTTACGTGCCCGGCGGACGGGGTGGAAAAACACCCCTGGTCTCGTCCGTGTTGATGAACGGTATTCCGGCGGCTATTGCCGGGGTAAAGAAAAGGGTGATGGTGACCCCCCCCGATGCAAACGGCGGGGTCAATCCCCATCTGCTGGTTGCCGCCCGGGAGGTTGGTATAACCGAGATATACAAGGCCGGTTCGGCCTGGGGTGTTGCCGCGTTGGCCTATGGAACGGAGATCATACCGCGGGTTGATGTTATAGTGGGGCCAGGTAACCGGTTTGTTACCGAAGCGAAGAGGCTGGTTTCCGGCCTGGTGCGTATCGATATGATAGCCGGTCCGTCCGAGGTCTTGATTATAGCCGATGATACGGCAAAGGCCGATCATGTGGCGGCGGATATGCTGGCCCAAGCGGAGCATGATCCCCTGGCCCTTGCCATACTTATAACAACCCACGAACCGTTGGCCGCGCGGGTTGTGGCCGAGCTGGAACGGCAGCTGCCGTTGCTGTCCAGGGAGGATGTGGCCGGGACTTCCTTGCGGGACAGGGGCGTAATCCTGGTGGCAACTAACTTAAAGGAGGCGATTGCGGCCGCAAACCGCATTGCCATTGAACACCTGGAGCTGATTATCGCTGACCCATGGGCACAGTTGCCGCATATACGCCATGCCGGGGCCATATTTCTCGGCGGTAATTCCCCGGAGGCGGCGGGGGATTATTTTGCCGGGCCGAATCATGTTCTGCCCACCATGGGGACGGCGCGATTCGCATCGGCGTTGGGGGTGGAAACATTTTTGAAAAAATCTTCGGTTATCAGTTATTCGCAAGAGGCCCTGCGGGCGGACGGGGAACATATCAAGAGACTTGCACGATTGGAGGGGCTGGACGGCCATGCGGCATCCGTTGCGGTTAGGCTTGGGAAATAGTGTTTGATTTTTCAGTAAAACTTGTGGAAGGTGCTGGGGTATTGGATGTTGAGCTTGGGGAAGATGATGTGGAACGGCTGCGCCTCTATTTTGTCGAGTTGAAGAAATGGGGCAGGAGGATGAATCTGGTGGCCAAACGCTGCACCGATTTACAATTGGTTGAAAATCATTTCCTCGATTCCCTGGCCTTGTTGCCCCTGTTGACCGGCGGCGGAGTTCATTTACTGGATGTTGGTTGCGGTGCGGGTTTTCCCGGCCTGGTCTGTAAGGTTGTAAAGCCAGCTATGCGGGTTACCCTGGTTGAGCCCCGTTTAAAGAGGGTCTCTTTTTTACGGCATATGGTCCGGGTTTTGAACCTGGCCCATGTTCGGGTGGAAGCGTGTCGAGTTGAAGACGATGTTTTGCAGGAGTATGATAATTTTTCCCATATTACCTGCAGGGCGCTGACGGATACCGCGACTTTTCTGGGAATGGTAAAAAGATTTTTTCCGTCACGGGCCGGGGTGATTTGTATGAAGGGTCCACGTTGGCGCGGGGAATTTGCAGAGACGGAACTGCAATCTTTTGTTTTGCGGGAGGTAAAAAATTACAGTCTCCCCTTTTCAGGGGCAAAGCGTAGTTTATTACTTTTTGATTATGTTTGACGATGGGAAAACTGGTATTTTAGACATACACTGATTGATAAGTTTAACAGGAAGGTGAGTAATGACAAAAAAAATAGCGGTTCTTGCCGGTGACGGCATTGGGCCGGAGGTGATGAAAGAGGCAATCAAGGTACTTGACGGCGTGCAGAAGAAGTTTTCTTTTGAGCTTTCTTATGAGTATGCAGATGTGGGCGGTGTCGCCATTGATAACCATGGAGAGGCATTGCCTCCGTCTACTTTGCAAATTTGTGAAGATAGTGACGCGATTCTTTTTGGTTCTGTTGGTGGCCCTAAATGGGAGAGTCTGCCCCCTGAAAAACAGCCGGAGAGGGCTGCCCTTTTACCCCTGCGCAAACATTTTGACCTGTTTTGTAATTATCGTCCGGCCAGGGTTTTTCCATCCTTAACAGGATCCTGCCCGTTGCGGGCGGATATTGTCGCTGACGGGTTCGATATTCTATGTGTTCGGGAGCTGACCTCCGGTATCTATTTCGGCACCCCGAAGGGGGTGGAAGGTGAGGGTGATAAAGAACGCGCCTACGATACCATGGCTTATAGTCGCTCGGAGATTAAAAGAATTGCCCGCATGGCCTTTGTAGCCGCCCGTTCTAGAAGGGGGATTGTTACATCCGTTGATAAGGCCAATGTCCTGACCACCATGGTGTTGTGGCGTCGGGTCGTTGAGGAAGTGGCCGGGGAATTTCCGGATGTTAAGCTGAATCATATCTACGTCGACAATGCAACCATGCAGCTGGTGCGTGATCCGCACCAGTTCGACGTACTCCTGTGCGGGAATCTGTTTGGCGATATTATATCCGATGAAGCGGCAATGTTGACCGGTTCCATGGGACTTTTGGCTTCCGCCTCTCTTAACAGCGATAAATTCGGCCTCTTTGAGCCCGCAGGCGGTTCCGCTCCCGATATTGCCGGGAAGGGAATTGCCAACCCCATCGCCCAGATTTTATCGGCGGCAATGATGTTGAGATATAGTTTAGATCTTGGTGATGCGGCGGATGCCGTTGAAAAAAGTGTGGAGACAACCCTTGAAAAGGGGTTGCTCACCGCTGACCTTGTTGTCGACGGGAAAGGGGTTGTCACAGCGGAAATGGGCGATGCGATTGTTGCTGCACTGTAACCAAAACTCCTTTGCAGGCCGTAATGTCCGGCGGACTGGAGACCTAGTGAAATGAAAGATGAAACGCTTGTTCTGGTTGCAAATAAAGCCTCCACACCCCTTGCCTATAAACTGGCGGAAGAGTTGCGGATACCCTTTACTGAGATGATCCGTAAACGTTTTGCCGACGGGGAGTGTTACCACGCCTTTCCCTGTTCTCTTTCCGGCAGGGACCTGGTAATTCTCGGCGTGACCCACGACGATAATTCCCACCAGGAACTTCTTGATCTTATTTCCGGAGGACGATATTGGAATGCCGCTTCCATCACCGTGATTATCCCTTTTTTAGGGTATTCGACCATGGAGCGCAGCAAACCAAATGTCCACGAGATACCAAAAGGGATAACAAGAACCAGGCAGATATATCGGGCCCGGCCCCATTATGTCGCTTTTGTTGATCTCCATTCCGAGGCGGTGCTGCATGCCCACTCGGGGGAAATACAGACCAAACATATCTGGACGGATCTGCTGGTTGTCGATAAAATCAGGAAGAGTGGTTTTGAAGATTATGTTTTGGTATCCCCTGATTATGGTTTCTCAAAGAGAGTAGCCAGGCTCGCGAGTTTACTCGGTTGCCCCCATACCGCAGCGGACAAGGATCGTTTTGATACCGACAAGACCATTGTCAATCAGGTTTCAAGTGTTGTCCGGGGAAAGACGGCTATTATCTGTGATGATATGATACGTACCGGAGGCTCGATTATTCAAACCGCCGATCGTTGCCTTGAGGCGGGGGCGAAAGAGGTCGTCGCCCATGCGACCCATCTGGTCATGGCCGGTGATGCAGTCGATAAATTCAGGCGGAGCCCGATTTTAAAATTAATGGGTTCCGACAGCTATCCGGGGAGAAAGAGTGACGATCTGTTGGATGTGTACAGTATAACCCCTCTATTGGCCGAAGTGATTGAGAACCTCCATTTATGAAATATTTATTGGGATGATCTGGTTGCAGCAGAAAAGAAAATGAAACGGGAATTAATAGCACGGCATCTGCAACGTTCTCTTCTTTTCAGCGGCAGCAGTACGTCGGAGCTGGCGTCGTTTGCGGAGGTTGCCAGGGTCCAGATTGTACCGGAGGGGCAGTACGTTTACAGGCAGGGCGAAGCAAGTGAGATTTTTTATATTATCGCCAACGGCGAGGCCGAGCTGGTACTCGACCGGGGGGATGGTGTAACGAGAATTGTCGGCAGGATCGGGGTCGGGGGTCATTTTGGTGAAACCGGTATTCTCACGGCCAAACCCCGTTCCCTGGCCGTACGCGCCCTCTGTGATCTGGTTGTAATCTGTTTTGATAAACGTTATTTTCGGCTAGGGTTACTCTCCAACCCCAGTGTCCATAAACGGTTGGATACCGCCCTGGCCGAGCGGTTAAGGGTCGCTTTCCAGGACCAGGCAGGCGCAGGCGGCGGAAGTGAGGTCGAAGGTCGTGAATCCGATGTTGATGATGTAATTCTCTTTAAAGAAAAGACGGGCTCCGCCATGCAACTGCGGCGCTTGTTACGTCAGAAAAAAGACGATATCCGCGAGTCAAAAACGGCCAAAAAGACCCAGGCCGTAATTGATCTTTTCGCAAAACATAATGAACCGTTTCTTTTAACCGGAGAGCCGGGTACCGGTAAGACCATTATCGCCCGGCAGATACACGGGCAAAGCGTACGCTCGGGGGGACAGTACCGACTGGTTGATCTTCGCCAATATGAACCTTTATCCCTGGAGGGAGAACTGCTGGGGACCAAGCAGGATGATTTTCCATTTGCCCATTCCAGCCAGTCCGGTTTATTGGAACAGACCTCAGGTGGTACCCTTGTCCTTTCTCATGTCCATCTTCTGGGCGTGGATTTACAGAAAAAATTATTGGATATATTGAAAAAGAGTGTCTATTGTCCCGTCGATAGCGATCATCAGATCGCCATGCAGTCCCGTATTATTTTTATCAGCGATCATTCCTTTGAATATCTGCAGGAAACTGGGAAAATCATTACCCCACTCTTAACACTTTTTGCAGAACGTCATTTTCACGTATCTCCCTTACGCGATCATAAAGAGGATTTACCCCGTCTCGTTTCGCACTACCTGCATCGCTTCAGCAAGGAGTATGGTAAAAATATTCATAGGCTGAATTCCGAGACGTTGGGGGTCCTGATGAACTATGACTGGCCCGGTAATTTGACGGAGCTGGCGAATGTAATTCGGCGGGCGGTTATGCTTGCCCCTGGGGGTGAGATCCTGCCCGACCAGATCCTCTTCGGCCTTCCCAAAACCGAAGGAAAATGGGAGTATAATATTCTTCGAATCGGCTGGGTAAATAGATTGCTTAAGAGCGGGATGTTTCCCAAAGTTCCGCAGATTTTGGTGGGATCCATACTGTTTATCACCGTTTTGTTCCTGTTCCTGGGGCCGGATAACCCCGAGTCCAACGGTGGCCTGACGCTGGGCTGGTCAATCGGCTGGCCGCTTATGTTTTTTTCTTTCTTTTTTCTGGCCAGGACCTGGTGCAGTGTCTGTACCCTGGCCGTGCCGGGTACGTTATTGCAAAATATCGTTAAACCCAGGCGCAGGACACCACGCTTTATCGCCGACTATTCCGGCTGGATAATGGCCACCCTCTGTATCATTGTTTTCTGGGTGGAGATTGTTTGGGATGCGTATAATAAACCTTATTTGACGGGTGGTATAATCCTGATAATAACCTTTGGTTCCATCGTTTCCAGTGTCCTCTTCTCCCGGAGGACCTGGTGCCGATATCTCTGCCCCCTGGGGGCGGTTAATGCTATTTTTTCCATGCCTTCGATTGTGGAGTTGCGTTCAAATAGGCACGTTTGTTTAAATAGATGCCGAAGTCATTCTTGTTTTGTCGGGGATGTTGATATCCCCGGCTGCCCCATGTTCAGGCATCCATATCTGGTTGACAATAACCGGGATTGTATTATGTGTGCCAAATGTATAAAGAATTGTGATCATAGTTCCATCCAGTTGAATATAAGGTTAGCCCCCCAGGAATTATGGGCCCTGGAGACGCCGAGAAGTGCCGACAGTTTTCTGATAGTTTCAATGGGGGCGATTTTTTTCCCATTTGCCCTGCAGCATTCGTTTGCAGAATTTGTGGAACGTACGGTTTTCCGGTTGGCACAACTGGGGCTTGACTTACCGTATTTTGTCGTAGGCAGCATTGTTTTTTTTGCTATAATCCTCCTCTTTCAGGTGGGATATTATCTTATGGTTGTTGGTCAGTCGCTATATGCAAAAATGGATAGAAAATTACTGCTACCTCTCTTTGGTTATGGTTTTATTCCACTGATATTGGGCGGTTATATGGCAGTTCATCTGGAGGTTTTTATTAGTGGAGCCGGGCGGATAGTGGCCAATATTCAAGAGCTTTCGGGGATGTCCGTCTCCTATGACGATATACGTCTGCTCAGCGTTGACAGCACGTATGTTTTACAGGTTCTGACAGTTATGGGGGGGTTGCTGGCATCACTATATGCGACGTACCGGGTGATTGAAAGGGTACTGTCGGAGGTCCCGGTCACATCAAAGGCTCTGGTGTTCCCATTTAGTTTTCTTGTTGTCTTGGCTGGCCTTTTTGTTTTTATGGTATAGTGTGTAGTCAGGAGTCCGTTTGTGCGTGCGTTGGCGGACGGATCCTATCATTTGTTTCAGCAATGGTCCGGTATTTGGTTGGAAGGGTCTCGATAGAAGGTTTCCTTGGCTGGGGATGTACTGTTTCCTGCCGTAAACATGGGTGTGTTTTCCTATGAAAAACAATTTCTTTGCAAGCGTCGCTCTATTTTTTTTACTCTCTTTATTACCGACATCTATTAATACAGCAATGGCAGGTCAGGACGATTATCCTGATCTCCTCGGTGATGATTATCTGGAAGATGAAACAACGGATCCGGAATTGACTATCTCTGATCCCTTTGAGCCAATGAACCGTCTCTTTTTTGAGTTTAACGACAAGTTATATGAATGGGTTTTCAAGCCGGTAACCGATGCTTATAGCTGGGTTGTGCCAAAGGAGCTCAGGGAGTCTTTCGGTAATGCCTTTTATAATCTCTCTTCGCCGATAAGATTTTTCAACACCCTTTTACAAGCCGATTTTGAAACATCAGGCGTGGTGTTAAAGCGTTTTCTTATCAACAGTAGTCTTGGTGTCTACGGTTTAGTCGATATTGCATCCGTGGAATTTGGTCTGGAGCCGGTTAAGGCTGATTTTGGTCAGACCTTGGGTAAATGGGGAATGGGTGAGGGGGTCTATTTCTGTTGGCCTGTCATAGGCCCTTCGAGTGTGAGGGACTCCTTGGGATGGGCGGTTGATCTATATAGTCACCCCGTCACCTATTTCAGTGATAGTTTATACCAGGGTTTTGCCTATTATGTATCGGATAAAGTAAATAAAATCTCTCTTAATCCGGATCGTTACGAGGATTTAAAACGGTTTTCTTTTGATCCGTATATTGCAACAAGACAGGCATATTATGAAATCAGAAGGGGTATTATAATAGATACAAAAGTTAAAGATGAAGATTGATCCGTTATATGGTGTCAGATATTGTCCGTGAATGTTGATTTGACTTTTGCGATTTAATGACATTGTTTTACAACTGATAAATTCGGAGTCTCTGTTACCTGTTGAAAAGTTCTTTTTATCGCCTATTCGCTGGCGACTAACTCCCCGGGACGGTTGTAGTCGATCTGTTTTTCCCATCACCGTTTATTTAAATCCGAGCCTTGAGACCGGTGCATGAATTTATGCAAGAGGTGCCGATGGGTTATAAAAGTTTGTGGGAAATTAGGGGGCAGGTGAAAAAAAACGGGCAGAAAATACAAAGTACGTAAATTCTACCCGATGGGGGGGCTGTGTAATGTTTTTGAGACATTATATCAGATGCAGGAACCGGGCCATTTATCGTGCGCAGTTTGATTTTTTATTTATTTTGTTATTTCATATGGTTGCCATGTTGTAATTATATGGTACTATGTTTGCTCCGAAGTGTCTTACATTAAGGCGATTTGTATTTCGAAAATGTAATCAGTTATCGGTCTTAAGTCTTAATTTTACAGTCGCTAAGTCGGCAGAAGATGTGGGGTATCAACAATGCTGATGCATAAAAACATTCCAGGTTGTTAATGGCAAAGCAGGCTTGGCGTAATGTTATATAAGATTTTTAGCTATATGCTTTTTGGAGTGGTTTCCTGGTTCGAGAGTGGAAAGAAGGATGAATAAACTGGTAAAGTACAGTGTTTTTTCCATAGCAATCTTTTTATTTTTGCTGGTAACGACTGTTGCTCTTTTACCCATACTTATTAACGAGCGGAGTTTTATTCCCGGTATGGAACGTAAAGTGGCCGAAATTACCGGGCGCTCTTTTTCCGTTGGTCGTGATCTTAATGTCTCCTTTTTCCCCTGGTTGAGTGTTACCTTTTCGGATATGAAATTGGGTAATCCTCCGGGCTTTGCCCGCGACGAATTCCTAAGTATAAATTCTTTCGAGGCCAGAGTGGAGCTGTTACCCCTTCTCATCGGCCAGGTAAGAATAGGTCGTCTGGTGATGGCGGGCCTGGAAGTTAATCTTGAAAAAAGGAGCGATGGTGCCGGGAACTGGGTCTTTGGCGGAGACGCCGGGGGGACTGAATCGTCAACCGGTACCGGCAGGAGTTTTTATGAAGATCTTTTTCCTAAAAATGTTTTTGTAGATTTATTCGCAGTGACCGGCGGACAGATCACGATTAAGGATCGGGTAAAGAATACGGAACATCGGATAGACAATGTTATGGTTCTGCTTGGTAACATGTCTCTTCACAAACCGGTAACTGCCGAGTTGAAAGGTAAGGTGGACAACATTCCCATGGCCCTGCAGGGGGAAATCGGCCCCCTGGCCATGGCCCTAAATAACGAACCTCTCGGCGTTGATCTCCATTTTGTAGTGGCGGATGAATTGAAGGGCAAGGTATGGGGTAAGCTGTTCCCCTTTCGTTCTCCGCTCGCTTATAATCTCTCGCTCCAGGTCGCCTCCTTTTCGCCACACCGTTTATGCGACAGGTTCGGGGTCGTCTTTCCTCTTGATACCGCCGATCCTGATGTCTTTCATTCCCTTCTCTTTAATTGTGTTGCCAAGGGAGATAGTAAAAATATACGCGTAGAAAAGGGGAGTGCGTTTCTTGATAAAAGCCAGGTCGATTTTACCTTTATGGTAAAGAGAGGTCGACAGTTGGATATAAATATTGATCTTGATCTTGATCACCTCGATCTTGATCGCTATCTACCGGAGGAAGGATCGACTTATATCAAAGAGGGTTTTGACGTCGAAGGGAAGTTACCGGATATTGCAGATATTGTTTTTGTTGGTGAGATGAGGGCGGAATCGTTGCTTTTTAAAAAGGGTGTTTTTAAAGATTGTCGTCTGCATTTTAGTGGTGGAAACGGAGTTTATACAGTTGATCCGGCCTCGTTTTCTTTGCGGCATGGCCGGTTTACATCGACTGTGACCGTGAATATGGCAAATGATTTTCCCCGGATTACAGCAAAAATGGAGGCGGACAGGGTACCCGTCGAATCGTTGTTTGCTAATTTGGGTATAAATTCCCTTGTCAGTGGCGAGCTGGTTGGAAATTTAAAGGTGGATTTTTCCGGTACCACTACCCTTGCGATGAAGGAATCCCTGCAGGGTCGTGGAAATATTGTTCTCAGAAACGGTGTGTTACACAATATTTCATTGTCAGAACATTCGTGGACCTTTGGTGGTGAAGGTAAAGGAGGGAGTGATGAGGATGATGGAATTGCCACCCCCTATCTGAAAATAGACAGTACGTTTACTGCGCGTGACGGCGTGTTTGACCTGCGGAACACGACATTGTCGGCGTCGCTTCTGGAGGCGGAATTAAGCGGAACTGTTGATATTGTTTCAGGGGAACTCGATTTTAAGCTGATCACTCGACCGATTGTGGTTGCAGGTGAGAAATCTGAAAAACATCCCGTTGATTCGGGGTTCTTCACTATTTTTGGCGACCTGGATAACCCGGAAGTGGCGATGGATGTTAAAGGGGGTAAAGACGGCACCGGTGAGAGTCGTGTCCTGATAAGACCGAAAAACGATGTGCAGCGGCTGGTGGACGATCATTTGCCCTCCCCGGTTGAGGAGGATGTGAAAGGACTGATCGGTAGGTCGCTTGTTGATCCTTCGGTGGTGGCGCAACGTTTTGGTCTGCAACCCCTATCCATCCATGCGACAAAGGTGAAGAAACTCATGCCGGTGGGCTCGGGGAAGGTCAGAGTTGAGGCGTTGCTGGAAGAAGACGGCTTTCTCGAAAGACTTTCCCGCTGACGGGGTGTCTTTATTACTCTTTTCTTTGGTCAAAATAGACGGTGCTTCCGGGGGTGGCCTTGGCTATTTTTTTCATTTCGGCACAGGCGTCGTTTACCTCGAGAAAAGTTGTGTATCTGTTGTTACTCAGGTCAACAACGGCAATACTTATGCTCATTATCGGGAAGACCTGTTTTTTCCCTTGTCTGTTGGTTGAGTGGATGCACCTCTGCTCCATGTCTTGGCGGTTGTAAAAGGAGAGGATTCCGCTGTCAAATTGTTTGATTATTTCCTGTGCAATAAAGAGCGAGTGGTTCAGGGGGGTGACCATAATAAAATCATCGCCGCCGACGTGGCCGATAAAGGGGTCGGCAATGTTTGCTTTTTCATGCGCTTCCTTAATGGTTTCTGCGGTAAAACGAATAACATCATCCCCTCGGATAAAGCCGTACTTGTCATTAAACGGTTTAAAATTATCAATATCCGCGTAGATTACACAGACCTGTTCTTTCAGGTGTAGTCCCTTTTCAATACGTTTGGCAATACTGTTGTTCCCCGGTAAGCCGGTAAGAGGGCTGGCGTCAAGGGCCAGCCCGTACAGCCGTTCAAGTTCCAGCATTGCCGCCCGTAGCTGCAGGTGATTTTGGATTCGTGCCTTAACTATTGCGGGTGAAAACGGCTTGGTAATAAAGTCGATGGCACCGAGTTTCAGCCCCTCGGTTTCGTCTTTATCGGCGCCCTGGGCTGATATGAATATAATGGGTATTTCCTTCCACTGTTTCGTCTCTTTTATCTTTTTGCACACCTCAAAACCGTCCATACCCGGCATCATTATATCGAGCAGGATCAGATCCGGAAAAACGGCGGGCAGTAGCTCCATACCCTGGGAACCGTTTTTGGCAAAGTGGATATCGTACATATCTTCCAGGAGACTGATGAGGATTTTAATATGTTCGATGGTATCATCTATGATGAGTATTTTGGGTTTTTGATTATTCATGGATGGTTGTCAGTTATGTTTTCTCGGTTTTGCCATTGAACCAGGAGTGTGTGCGCATTCTCAAAATCAAGTGCTTTAATGAGTTCTTCAATCTGGTCAAAAATAGTTCTGTCTTCGTTTTTTACATGTGTTTTCACAAGTGCTATTTGTTTTAATGCTTTGGAATTATAGCTTTTTAATGAGCGAAGAAGTGGAGCAATATTGATACTGGTCTCATCTTTGCCAGCGTTGCTGTCACTGGTGGAAATGGCGCGGTCGCCGGTTGATTTATCGTGTTCAGCCAGCCATTTATCGAGGAAGGTACAGCATCTGTTTACTTCAGATTCCAGTTCAGTAAGGATTTTTATATTTTCATTTTCATGGCCGGATTCCGCCAGCAATTTTTCTATTTGTGAACAGAGGGTAAATAATTTTTTCATGCCGAGGTTACCGCAGACACCTTTTAGAGAGTGGGTTTTATGAGCGGCCGAGTCAATGGAGGAATCGTGTACATCCGTCATTATCTCTTTGGGATATGATTTATATTGGCTGATAAATGTATGAAGGAGCTCGTGGTAGAGTGCAACGTTACCGGCAACCCTGGCAATGCCTGATTCCATGTCTATTCCGCCTGTTGTGTTCTGCTTTTTACGCTGTCTTACGTTCTCGTATTGTGGTGTGAGGGGGATCAGTCGGGAGATTGCCCCCAGGAGTATATGCGGAGTAATGGGTTTGGTAACATAATCGTTCATCCCGGCTTCCAGGCATTTTTGCTGTTCTTCGCGCATGGCGTGGGCGGTGATCGCGACAATGGGAATGTCATTTACTGGGGCTGGTAATTTCCTGATGGCCCTGGTGGCGCTGTAACCATCCATGGTCGGCATCTGTATATCCATGAGAACGATGTCAAAGTAGTGGCGGGATTCCCGGCGCAGAAGTTTTAGGGCTTCGGCGCCGTGTGGTGCAACGGTGACTGTCATGCCCTGGGCTGTTAACATATCACAGACGATCTGCTGGTTGATTTCATTGTCTTCGACCAGGAGGATTTGCACGCCCCTGAGATGGTCAACCGAGGGGGGTTGGGTGCTATTGCTTTTGAAGATGTGTTTGGAGTGGCTGGTTTCAAGGTTGAAACTGTAAATAATTATATTGAGAAGTTTGGCCGGAGTGACTGGTTTGGCCAGGAAATATATCTGCTCTTCCGGGGTGGTAGACGAGAAATAGGTGGATAATCTTTGTGCTCCGACGATAATTAATGACGGTTTTGTCTCTGTGGATGACGCGGATTTAATATGGTTAAAAGTTTCGGGCCAGCGCTGGGCACGGGCGGTATAGTCGAGGAGAATGATTTCATATGGTGTTGTGTTGTTCTGATTTCCCAGAGCGGCGACGACTTCGTCTATAGAATGTGTTTGCAGGACTTGCAGGCCGAAATTCGTCAATTGCCGGGATAGTTCTTCGGCGGTTTCTAGGTTTTCAGACATGACGATTGCCCGTTTATTTTCAAGAAATTCGGGGGCGGAAAATAATGTGTAGTCCCGGTCGTTTTGTCTTTGTAGATAGGATGTAAAATTAAAAGTGGTTCCCCCCGCTTCATTTTTGTCAAACCATATTGTTCCGCCCATGATTTCCACCAGATTTTTGCAGATTGCCAGGCCGAGTCCCGTGCCGCCGAATCTGCGGGTAATAGACTTGTCAGCCTGGGTAAATGGTTGAAATAGGGTGGTTACCTGGTCTTTGGGAATGCCAGACCCGGTATCACGAACGGAAAATAGCAATGCGACTTCGTCTTTATGGCGTTGTTGTTCAGGCATTAGAGATATCTGTAGGATAATAAAGCCGTTTTCTGTGAATTTAAAGGCATTGGTGATGAGGTTGGTGAGGACCTGGCCGAGACGCAAAACGTCTCCCTTTAGGGAATATGGAGTCCGCGGGTCGATAATGAAGTAGAATTCGAGACCCGATTCCTCGCACCTGAGGCTGGTGAGTGTGGCAAGGTTCTCCAGGAGTTCCCGGAGATCAAAATCGATCTTTTCTATAGTGAATTTACCGGCCTCAATCTTGGAGAAGTCAAGGATCGCATTGATAATTCCGAGTAGTGAGTGGGACGCACTGTTTATCTTGCCCAGGTAATCGAGATGATCTTCCGGTTTGTCGGTCTTGAGAGCCAGGTCGGAGAAACCGAGTATGGCGTTCATGGGTGTGCGTATCTCATGACTCATATGGGCGAGAAATTCTGATTTTGCAATGGAAGAATTTTCAGCGACCTCTTTTGCCTTGTAAAGTTCTGTGGAAAAATAGTTTATCGAGCGGGCAATATCACTGATCTCATCATGGCCTTTTACTTCAATTTTTCGGTCTTCCCCTGCAACCATGGCCAGTACTGTATTGTTGAGCTCAAGCAGACGTGAAATGAGGGTATGGCGAAAGTAAAAGTAAAATATTACGGCCAGGCTGAGGGATAATAGAAAAAGGATGGCCAGTATTTTGATCTGATGATTAACTTTTTTTGACAACAACCTGGTTTGCAGACCGACGGCGGACGTGAGGTCGAAAAAATGGCTGATACTGGTATCGCCTTTGTCCTCAATCTGCTTTCTAACCAGGGTGCTGCGGCGGTTGCATTCACTTATGAGGGCCAGACGTCTCTGCAGGAGGGGTAAAAGCCCTTCATCTTCCAGAAGGTTAAGGCGTATCCGGGAGATTAAACGTCGACCCGTACTTGCTATTTCCGGCGGCAGGGTAGAGATGGCTGTTTCTATTTCATGTAAAGATTTCCCCAGTTTTTTCTGATTCTTTTTAACCATGTAGAGGCTTGCCTGGGTGAAGCTGTTTTCGCTGGTGTATATTACTTTTCCAAGTTGTTCCCGGATGGAGGCGATGGTTGCCGAAACAGTTTTAGAGTTGGTCTTTGCCCGCATGGCGTCGCAGGTGGAGAAGATATCCAGGGTCAGCGGGAAGAGTGTGGCCAGCGCCCTTGATACCTTGAGCTGGGTATCTATACGCATGGCAACAAGGTCGCTCAGTTCCGCCAAACCATCTTTTAGAGTGTCTATTTTAACACTGTGTGCCGTTTTTGCCTCCCCCTTCAGATGTGCGGAGAAACTTTTTATTCTGTTGAATTGTTCATTTATATCGGCCATTGCGATACGGCGCGCCGGGTGCGAAGTAGCGTTGTAAAGAAAACTCGTCTGGTGGAGGAGTTGGTTGAGAAGGATAGAGATTTGCGCTTCCTGGGTGGCTTGGGGAAATGCCTTGGCCGAGAGATCGGAGATTACGGTTTGAAAACTAAGGAGTCCAGTTAGGGAAATGGTGGATATTACGGCAAAAAGAGTGCCTGTTAAAAAGAGACCGCTGCCGATGGTCAGGGCGATGCTGCGGTAGTGACCGGATGATTTGGGTGGGGAAGGGGTCCGGGGGGCGTTTAGTGTCATGGCCGGGTCCGCATATTAATTGGCAAGATATTGTAATCGCCCGTCGACCGTCGGCGATATTTCTTTTTGGGCCTTGATTTTGTTCAAAACATATTCGCGTAGTGATTTCCCGTCACCAATTTTAACGATCCTTGGACATTTTTTTAAAAAAGTATAACCGTCACCGCCGTCGGCGAGGTAATCAACTGTTGCCAGGGTATATTTGGCGTTGATATCAATATTTTTTCCGCCGGCGACAATTTTCAATACCCTGTGATTGGGAGGATTCTCCAGGTTATAACTGACCTGCATACCGGAAACATGCGGGAAACGACCCTTGGTCTGCCGGATCATGCTCAGGCCGTTTTCAAGGCATTGAAATACCTGGCGACCGGTGACCTGGAGGTTGACTATCTTACTGTTGAAGGGCAATTCACGGTAGATATCTCTGTTTGTCAGTGTTGTTCCTGGCGAATATTGCCTGTTGCCGCGAATACTTCCCCCGTTAATCAGGGCGAAATCCGCATTATAAAATTCCCGCAGGGTGTCGGCAATAAAATTACCAAAACTGTTTTCTTTTGTGCGTACGGATATCCTTCTGGTATCCAGCGCAACTGCAGTCTTACCAATTATCTTGCGGAAGATATTAGATAACTGTTGGATTTCAAGATCAATTTTTTCTCTAATCTCCGGATCTTCCCGTAATGGACCAAGTGGTATGGTAACCGTTTCTATCCGGTAGTCAAGTATTGGCTGTTTGTTGAGAACAGTGAAAGTCAGTAGACATACACTGTTGTTTTTCGTGTTTAATGAATAACAGTTGGGGGTTTTATCGTTGGGGGTAAAATGGCGGGGATCGCTGATGACTGCAAAATTGATCATCTGCCCTTTAAGCCATTGTTCGATTAGGGGGGGACGATAATCGGTGAGGAGGATAATCAGCTCGGCCCCCCTCAACCTCAATAGCATGCTGGTTTTAGAGATTATGGTTGCCGGATCTATGAGTTTGGCACGATTGGGCATGTAATCGGTGATAATATCTGGGTCGATAAGGGTAATGATACCAAGTGTAACAGGGCCACTTTCCAGGATTAGAAACGGCAGGGTGCCTTCGATATTTCCATCCGTCAATGGATCATAGAGATTGCTGTTGACAAAGGGGAATGTGGCCTCGAATGCACGCAGAGTCAACTCGTCTTCTTTTATGGCCAGGTCGCTTTTGGCAATTGCCATAATGTCCGGTCTGAGAATATTAAGGAGCGAAACCATATGGGCACCCTTGTCAAAAGAGGAGAGTATGCTTGGAGAGAGTACGGAGCCGCCGTGGAAGAAGAGAATATGGTCGTTCTCCTTTCTTTTTGTTTTCAGTAGAGTTGCAAGTTTGGCAAGATAGTATTGGTTGTTAACCGGTTGTATTTCTGCCATCCCGGAGGCAAAAATAATTGAGATCTCTTGCCGGCCCTGACAGTGACCGGTTTGGGACACGGATGTTAAAAAGAGTATGGAGATGAAAAGATGTAAAAGACGTCCCATGTCAGACTCCCGATGGTATGGAGTGAGATTACTGGTTGGTAACCATGTGTTCCGCCGGAATGGTATTGCAAAATTCAGGTGTTATTCAATTGTATATGAGCTAAAAAAAAAAGTTAAGGATTTTTTAGGTGGGAGTACTTTGCCTGCGTGGGGCCTGTAGAGAAGCCCCCACGGCCGGGTGTTTCGCATTTAAAATCGCTGTAAGTTCCGGTGGCTGCAAAGCCCACAGTTGCGGGGACTGCAAAGCTTTGCAGCCCAAAACTTACCGTTTATAAAATTTGGGTGAAAGATGTTTTGTAATCATCAGTCGTAATTTTTCTTACGATGTCGGTTGAATTTTTTCAAAAGCCGTTCGGAAATTTCATCATCGCGGTACGATAAGATGGAAACCGGGCATTTTCTAAACATTCTTTCTGCAACGGAACCGGCAAAAAAATGCCGGATATCGTGGGTCTTTATTCCCATGATTACGATATCTATGTTCTTATCGACAACGAGCTTTAAAAGCTCGTTTGTCGGGTCTCCGACTCTGAAAGTAAAAGAAACCTTTTCATCGGCTAGTGTCATGGATTCGGTCAGTTTGCGTAATTCGCTGCGGCGCTCCTTCTTTACGGTTTCCAGGTACTGTTCAATGTCGACCTTGTAGCCGAAGGAGGTGATTTTATCCACGGCCTCCAGGTCGCGGACATTGATCACGTTCACCACCAGCAACTCGGCGTCAAGGGGTGCTGCAATTTCGGCTGCGTAGTTTAAAATACCCTGTGAGTATTTTGAAAAGGCGATGGGCACCAGAATTTTTTTTATCATTACGGAGATTCCTTAAAGAGTTTTAATTACACTCTGATCCTATGCGGTTGCTAAAGCGCTTTCTTTTTTACCCTTCCCTTTTGGCATTTCCATATAAAGAAGAAGAGAAGGATTGCCGGGAAAAACATAATTTGTTTGGGTGGCCTGTCGGCCTTTAGTTGCACCGAAACAATTTCCTGATCGAAATCAATTTTCGCCTTTTCAGCGGGGCTGGAAAAGGCAACCAGATCAACGATGGTTTTGCCATCTTCATCCCTGGTTTCAATGCCTATATTTGTGAGCCGTTCGGCACCGGTTTTACCTTCGGTTACGGGAAGCATAACGGTCTTCTGGAATTTTTTACCATTATCCTTCTCTCCTTTAACCGTTAGACGAAATTGGGAGCCGGGTTCCATTTTCTCCAGTACTCGAGTTAGTTCAGTTGCCGGTTTCTCAATGAGGGGTGGATAAAATTTATCCCAGATAAAGCCCGGTCTGAAGAGTACCAGGGAGATGGCAATAAAGGCGGCCGTTTCCCACCAGCGATTTTTGGTGATGAACCATCCCTGGGTACCGGCGGCGAAAATAAGCATGGCCAGGATTGCGGCACTGACGACGATGATAAAGTGAAAGGCGTTGTCAATACCGATCATCAGGAGCTCGGTATTGAAAATAAAGATAAAGGGTAGAATGGCGGTGCGAATATCGTAGCCGAAACCTTGGATGCCCGTACGAATAGGGTCACCACCCGATATTCCCGCCGCTGCAAAGGCTGCAAGGCCGACGGGGGGGGTGTCATCTGCGAGAATTCCGAAGTAGAAGACAAACAGATGGACGGCGATAAGGGGGACGATGAGACCATTCTGGGCCCCCAGGCCGACGATAACCGGCGCCATTAAGGTGGAAACGACGATGTAATTGGCAGTTGTCGGAAGTCCCATGCCAAGAATAAGACTGATAAACGCGGTGAAGAGGAGGATCAGCATCAGGTTACCGCCGGAAACAAATTCGACAAATTCGGTCATGACCAGACCGATTCCGGTGAGGGTTACGGTGCCCACCACTATACCGGCCGCAGCGGTTGCAACGCCGATACCTATCATATTTCTCGCCCCCGCCACCATGCCGTCGACCATATCATCCCAACCACGACGAAAATTAAACTCATTCCCCTGCATTTTCCTAAATAATCCCTTGAGGGGCCATTGGGTAAGTACGATAACAAACATTAAGACTGTCGCCCAAAATGCGGATAGAGATGGTGAGAGACGTTCGACGGTGAGGCACCACATCAGGACCACGATGGGCAGTAAAAAATAATAACCGGCCTGCGCAGTCTGGCCCAGATCCGGTAATTCGGTTATATCGGTGCTTGTTTCAAGTTCCGGTACCCGGCAGGCAAGCCAAAGGAGAAATAAATAGGCCACCATGAGCAGAACACAGACAATCCAGATTGTGGCGGACCCGGCGACGGTTTTGATCCACCCCAGGCCGTAATAGGTGACTCCTCCGATGATAATAACGGTGAGGAGGGAGACGACAAAGCTTATAAGGCTCTGGGGAAGTGTCTTTGTCTTTCTTTTTTCCATGCCCTTCAGGCCCATTTTACATGCTTCAAGATGGACGATATAGACAAGGGCGATATAGGAGATAATTGCCGGTAAAAAGGCGCATTTGATTACTTCGATATAGGAGATACCTACATATTCGACCATAAGAAAGGCCGCCGCACCCATAACCGGGGGCGTCAACTGACCGTTTGTTGAGGAGGCCACTTCAACCGCACCCGCTTTTTCAGGACTGAAGCCTACTTTTTTCATAAGCGGGATTGTAAAGGTGCCGGTGGTAACAACGTTGGCAATGGATGACCCGGAGACAAGGCCGGTCATGGCCGAAGAGACGACAGCTGCTTTTGCCGGTCCGCCCCTGAGGTGACCAAGCCCGGCAAAGGCCGTTCTTATAAAATAGTTTCCGGCTCCGGCCGCTTCCAGCAAAGAACCAAAGAGTACGAACATAAAGACCATTCCCGTGGAAACGCCGAGGGCGACACCATATACACCCTCGGTTGTCAGCCAGTAATGGGTCATGCCTTTTACGAGGCTTGCGCCCTTATGGGCGATTACCTCCGGCATATATGGTCCTGCAAAGGTGTAGATAATAAATATGGCAGCCACGGCCATAAGCGGAGGTCCCAGGGCGCGTCTGGTCGCCTCCAGCAGGAGAATCAAGCCGACAACTGCGACGACGAGATCCAGGGTCGTCGGCTGGCCGGGGCGGGTGGCCAATTGTGCGTAAAAAATATATATGTATGCCGCGCAAAATGCAGCGATGAAGGCGAGTACCCAGTCCTGGAGGGGGATATATCGTTTGGGTGAAGACTTAAACGTGGGAAAGGCCGTATAGGCGAGAAAGACGGCAAACGCCAGGTGGATGGCCCTGGCTTCAGTATCGTTCAGAACAAGGATATTCACCATAAACGGTAGCGGTGATGCATACCAGAGCTGAAAAAGAGTCCACGCCAACGGTATAAAAAACAGGACGTTTTTGGAAATTTTCCCTTTGGGATTACGGGCACCCGTATCCGCTTCGGCAATCAATTCGTGTACATTTTCTTCGGATAAGGGGGTTTCGGTGGGACTGGTCATGTCGGCGACTACTCCTTATATTTGAGATATTCTGGTGTAATCTTCAAGATCTTTTCCGGGTAATCATGCGTATGATCTGCAGAAAAGAAATGCAGATGGAGCTATCCTGCCTGTAACTGTCTGCCCGGCGGGGGGAGACAACCACTCAGGAAGACGATGCGAGGGTTGTTCAAGCAAACTGACGCAATGGTCATGGAGACCATGGAGGGTTGTTCGAGGATGAAATTTTGCTGCAATATTATGATATTTTTACCCCGGTCATGTTGGAAATAAACCATGGGGCCGGGGTAAAATTCTCAAATAAACGGCAATTTGAAAAAAATATTATTCTCGAACAACCTTTTGGTAACAATCGGCTGTATTGAGAAAAAATTACATCAAGCCAGCTTCTTTATAGTACTTGACGGCTCCTGCATGCAGCGGTGCGGAGAGCCCTTCTTTTATCATCGCTTTTTTGTCAAGTGTTGCAAAGGCGGGATGGAGCTTTTTGAACTGTTCAAAATTCTCAAATACCGCTTTTACGATATTATAAATCGTGTTTTCGGGGACATCTGCAGAAGTTACAAAGGTTGCGGCCACACCAAAAGTGTTGGTATCGGCATCTGTACCTTTGTACATTCCTCCGGGAATGGTCGCTTTTTTGTAATAGCTGTTGTCCGCTACAAGTTCGTCAATTTCTTTGCCTTCCACTGGAACTAAAACGGCGTCACAGGTGGTGGTGGCTTCTTTGATCGAACCATTCGGAAAACCTACGACATAGACCATGGCGTCAATCTTGTTGTCACAGAGGGCTTTGGACTGTTCGGCGGCCTTGAGTTCGGAGGCGAGTTTGAAATCTTTTTTGGTCCAACCCATTTTTTCCATCACAACTTCCATTGTGCCGCGCTGACCGGAGCCGGGGTTACCGATATTGACTCTTTTTCCCTTTAGGTCTTTGAAAGTTTTAATGCCGGAATCGGCCCGGGCAACAACGGTAAACGGCTCTGAATGGATAGAAAAAACAGCACGAAGTTTCTTGTTTGGTCCCTGCTTGGCGAACTTGCTAGTGCCGTTATAGGCGTGATATTGCCAGTCTGATTGGGCAACACCCATATCGAGTTCACCTGCGGCAATGGCGTTGAGATTGTAAACGGAACCACCGGTACTTTCAACGGTTGCCCTGAGACCATGACTCTTTTTACCTTTGTTTACCAGGCGGGCTATGGCACCGCCCGTTGGGTAGTAAACACCTGTTACCCCACCGGTACCGATGGTGATGAAAGTTTGATCCGATGCCATGGCGCCGGTGGCGCTGAATGCGGTTACACAACCAAAAACGAATGCTGCCAGTAAAGAAATTTTTCGTTTCATACAGTTTTCTCCTGGAATAAAGTTACTGGAATTT
>CAZQOD010000003.1:0-57849 GCA_964594945.1 uncultured Desulfopila sp. | reverse complement strand
AATTTCATCCAGGAATAATATGCCGCCGTCCGCCTGGTCGAATTTCCCACGTTTACTGGTATGGGCGCCGGTAAAGGAGCCTTTTTCATGACCAAATAATTCTGACTCTATTAACTCATCAGGTATTGCTGCGCAGTTGACTTCAATCATCGGCTGGTCACAGCACCTTGATTCCCTGTGGATAGATTGGGCAACAAGTTCTTTACCTGTTCCATGGTCGCCGCGAATAAGGACCCAGGCATCCGTTGGCGCAACCATGCTGATCTGCTCTTTAAGGGCGCAGATGACCTCTGACTTTCCGGTGAGAATAGATTTCCTGGCGGATCCCTGGCGTAATAGCAGATTTTCCTGCTCCAGTTTGGCAAATCTGATGCCGTTGGTTATGGCGAGAATGATCTTATCGTAGGAAAGCGGTTTTTCTATGAAATCAAAAGCTCCCTTGCGGGTGGCCTGGACTGCTGTTTCTATGGTTCCGTGCCCGGAAATCATAATGACGGGCATGGTAAATCGATCATGGATTATTTCCAAGGCCGCCATGCCGTCCATATTGTCGCCCAGCCAGATGTCAAGGAGGACAAGGTCAATATTCATGGTCTCAAGCAATTCGATGCCTTTTTCCGCAGAAGATGCGGCAACGGATAAAAAACCTTCATCTTCAAGTATTCCGGCGAGTGAATCCTGGATACTGATCTCATCATCAATTATTAAAATTCGTTTGCTCATTTTTGCCCACCATTTAAGAGCGGCAGTTCAATGATAAAGATGGACCCTACGGGATTATGATCCTGAACGCGTATATACCCGTTGTGGTCGGAGACAATTGTCGAAACGATGGCAAGGCCAAGACCTGTACCTGTCTTTTTTGTGGAGAAATAGGGTTCGAAAAGTTTTAGTTTATTCTCCTTGGAAATTCCCGGCCCATTGTCAATTACCTTGAGAAAGACGTTTTCATGTTCTTCGTCCAGGGAGAATTCAATGTCTATTGTACCTCCGTTGGGTAAAACTGCAACTGCATTGTCAAGCAGGTTTATAAGGCAGCGTTTAATCTGCTCTCTATCGAAACTGAAAACGGGAATTGGTGTTTTTTCCAGGCAGCTAAATTGGATATTTTTATGTGCCTCCTGGTAAAGGAAAAGAGTATCTTTGGCGAGTTGTACTATGTTATCAGGTGATTTATGCACCTTGGGCATTCTGGCAAACTGGGAAAATTCACTGACCAGTCTTTTTAGTTCGTCCACCTGGGTAATAATTGTATTTGTGCATTGATCAAATACACTGTTATCTTCGGCGATAATGTTCGGGTAACGTCTGCGCAGTCTCTGGGCGGAAAGCTGAATGGGGGTGAGCGGATTTTTAATTTCATGGGCTATACGCCGGGCCACTTCGCGCCAGGCTGCCATGCGCTGCATTTTCTCAAGTTTCGTGAGGTTATCAAAGACCAGGACAAAACCGACCGATTTTCCCTCTTCATCTTCAAGCTGGGTAAAATTTATGAGAAGAGAGTAGTTTTTGCCAAGGACATTGAGCTTTATATGTTGTTCCACTGATTTTTTTTCGGTCTCGTGTAGTTCGTCAATAAATCCGTCAACAATTTTTGCTTGATAACTCGGCAGAACATCATTGTAATTTAGGCCGAGGAAAAGGGATTTGTCAATATTGAGTAGTTTTTCGGCAAAGCGGTTAATAGTCGTGATTTTACCATGTTCATCCAGTGATATAACGCCCGCGGATACATTTTGCAGTATTATTTCCGTATAACGTCTCCGTTGTTCCGATTCCTGGGAACTGCGCTGTAAAGCGGCATATGTTTCGGCCAGTTTTTTATTACTGGCACTGAGGTTGTTGGTCATCTTATTAAAAGAATCGACCAGGAGCCCCATTTCATCTCTTGACGATCTTTCCATTTCGAATTCCAGGTCACCCTCGGTTACTCGTCTTGTCGCGAGAACCAGTTGTTCCAGAGGTTCTGTGATACCCCTGGAGATATACAAGCCGAACCAGATTGCGGCAAATATGACCAGGAGGGTTACAATAAGGAGAATAATCAATAACCAGAACTTAAATGGTTCCTTGAAATATTTAAGTTGCCTGTATCCTTCAATTCCCTGGGAAATGGTTGTCATGCGGGCCAGTTGATCACTTTTAACCAGAAGTGATGTAATTAAAACGGCGTGGTTGAACTTTTGGCTGCCAAGTTGTATTTCCGCTATGCAACTTACTAAATCACCAATTTTTGTCTCCTGAATAAGAATTTCCCTGCCGTGTCCCGTTCTGACGTTTTTTAGAATGTCCAGGGGTATTTTCGGGAGAATAATGCTGCGCAGCCGCGGCCCCCGTACGGTGATTTCCAGATTTTTATCATCTGTTATAAGACCGAGATAGTCGGGACCGTTTATCGGGTTGAAGGCAAGGAGGTTTTTCAGCGTACTGCTTATCGTTTCGGATGTATATGTGGTTATTTCCAGATCCTTTAGACGTATTTTCAAAGCGTCGCTCATCAGCGTTGCCTGCTCCTTTTTTTCATGTAGCAGGGATTGCGCAAGTTTTAGAGATTCAGTCAGTGAATCTTCTATGCTCGCATTAAACCAGTAATCCATGCTTGTTGAGACAAACTGGAGGGCCACAAAAAAAAGAAGGATAGTGGGGATAAGGGTGAGTGACAAAAAGGAGGCGATGAGTTTTGTCTTGAGTTTATTACCCAGGCGATTAACTCTTCTTTCGAAAAGGAGTTCCGCAAGATTACGGAGGACAAGAAAGAGGACAAATAATACCAGAAGAACGTTAATATTGATAAGGGCAAAGATCAGGATATTGTTGTTGATTGGTAGCTCTACCTTGCCCTTTAAAAGCAGACTCTGGAGCCATATAAAAAAAGGGATCAGCAGGAGACATATGAGAATCGCCCGTCGTATCAGTTTACGTTTTTGGCGTATCTGGTCGTCGGTATATGGGCGTTTAGTAAACGAACGGTTTTTTTCTGTCTCGGTTGCCATTTGCCGTTACGCCGGGTTGATTAATACTTAAATTTCAATGAATATGTTTCGGTTTTAATGTCCCACCAGGAGAAAAAAGGTAGGATCGTATGGAGATTCATCGGCAGGGTCTTCTGGTAAAGATCCGCCCGAATAGTCAATTTGTAGAGATTGTCGGGGATGAGTTGGTTGAGTTCAACGATCTTTGCCCCGTTTATCTCGTTTATCACTTTTTGTGCTTCAAAAAGTGACTGAAATGTTAATATCTTATTGTTTTTTTCTTCAAGGGTTACCCGGTATCGTTCCTTAAGGGTATCGAAGACCATGGTATGTTGAAAATTATAGGAAACAATTTGTTCATCCGGCCAGTTGTCGGTTGTTTTATAAAGATCGATAAAAAAAGAAAAACGTAGTGGTATGCCGCTGTGGAGAACTTCGATCATTTCCGAAGTAAAGCTGTTTTCCAGTGTTCCGAATACAATAAGATGGGTGTCAGAGGTGGTGGCGGTGAGCTCGCTAATGGTAACTTCGGGTTTCTGGTGGGCCGCCGCATGTTTGGCTGGAACGAAAACAGCGAAGCAACAGATGAGAAAGGTTAAAATTAAACGGTTATGATTCATTGGATATTTGTATTTAAAAAACGGTTCTGGGTGGAATATTCCACTGATTAAGGGGATTGTGCTGTAAATATACCTGCCTCAATTATGATCAGACATCGCGTCCGATAGCTTACCTGATCTCTAAGCGGTTGTCCACTGGTCGTCTTTACGGAACCTAAATCTTGTAATCGGCAATTTAGAAGTTTGCTCGAAAACACTCTTTTAATTCCAACTCTTTGTTTCTTTCAAGATTTTATCCTTCGATAAGTGAGGAATGAGACATCTGATTTCTGAATAGATCCAGGTAATAGATGTTTTGCAGGGGATGGATTGAATTTTTTTTATAACCGTTATAAAAGAGTAGTACTGGTGTTGTCTTATCTACGCTATAGTGTAGCTGTTTTATCATTTTTTTTGTTTATATATTATTGTAGTCGACAGGTTCGGGGCCTATCCTTTTTTTATCGAAGATGTGGGCCGTAAACAATACAGGTATATGAAAATAGACCAATATATTGATAATGGCGCGGATTCTGCGGGTGGAGATATTTGAGGGTAAATGTAAAATAGATTTTAAAAAAGATTGAGTATTATATGTCACCAAGACCAAAAAAAATAAGGAATTGCCGGGGAAAGTTTTGTGGTAAGGCTTTTAAACCGACGGGAACGCCTCTTGTGGACTTGAAACAGGTCAAGTTATATCGTGATGAACTGGAGGCCCTGAAGCTTTGTGATGGAGAGGGAATGACCCAGGAAGAGGCCGGTCGAAGTATGGGGGTTTCCAGGGGTACTGTCCAACGTATTATTACGGTTGCCAGGCGAAAGACGTCCCGGGCCTTAACCGAGGGGCATGTTCTGATTTTTGTCGATGACGATGATTAGGCCCGGTGGTTTAGTGCCTTACTCCGTAAAACCTGTAAAGAAAAACAAGAAATTAAAGGTAATGTTCGACTTAACGGGTTCACAACAGAAACAAAGCACTTTCTTGAAGCTTGTCTGCGTTAGGTAGTGTTTGTCCATAAATGGCCATTTTCCCCTAACTCTTCGTTGCTTTCAAAATTTAATCCCCCGATAAAGCGAGGTACGAGATATCGCATATATGCCTGTGGTTAAATTTATCAAGCGCCTCGATTTAGTGCAAAATTGCTCATCCATGGACAGGCACTAGGTAATATTTACAGCTCTTTTTTTGTGTACGGTTTGATGTGCATTTTTCGCAACCGTCATAAATTTTCCCTTGTCTTGTTAAAAATTATTTTCGGCCATTTTTCCATAAAGTAATTTAACATCCATTCGCTTTCCGCCAGGTAGGTAAGAAATCCTTCCGAATCCCTGGCCAGTGAAGCTTGGTTCTTTTTCTCAAAATCGCTCAGGTGGTTTTTGTCTTCACTGTGAACCCAGCGGGCGGCGTTGTAGTTTATCGGTTCATATATTGCCGTTACCCCGTATTCGTTGTGGAGACGGGCCATGGTCACTTCAAACTGTAGTACACCGACCGCGCCCATTATGTAATCGGCGCCGACCAGTGGCCGAAAAACCTGTATTGCACCTTCTTCGGCCAGTTGCAAAAGGCCTTTTTGCAGCTGTTTCATTTTCAGCGGATCTTTCAGCAGCACCCTGCGAAAATGTTCCGGAGCAAAATTGGGGATTCCCGTGAACTTCATCGGTTCTTTCGGGGTGAAGGTATCACCGATTTTTATTGTACCGTGGTTATGCAGTCCGATGATATCGCCCGGCCAGGCCTCATCCACGTTCGAACGTTCCTGGGCCAGGAAAATTGTGGCATTGGCCAGGGTAATGTCTTTACCCAGGCGATGGTGACGTACCTTCATCCCCCGGGTAAACTTGCCGGAACAGATTCGAAAAAAGGCAATGCGATCCCTGTGGGCTGGATTCATATTTGCTTGTATTTTAAATACAAATCCTGAGAATTGTTCCTCCGACGGCAATACTTCACGTTCAACGGTCTTGCGTGGTCCGGGGGGCGGGGCCATTTCAACAAAAGAGTTAAGCATTTCCTGTACACCAAAATTATTAATGGCACTGCCAAAAAAAACGGGTGTCTGACCGGCCCGTAGATATTCATCGTATTCAAAGGAGTTGGCGGCGCCGCTTAAAAGTTCTATATCTTCCCTGAGATCATCCGCCTGAATACCCAGGAGATCGTCAACCTTTGGGTCGTAGAGATCGTCCAGGACGATGCCCTGCGTGTCCCGTGTGGTTTGGCCGGGGGTAAAAAGATGGAGTGATTTATGGAAGAGATTGTATACCCCCTTAAATGTTTTGCCCATGCCGATGGGCCAGGAAAGTGGCGTGCATTCTATTTGGAGCTTGTCTTCTATTTCTGCCATTAGATCCAGGGGTGATAGTCCTTCACGGTCTAATTTATTGATAAATGTTATAATGGGAGTATCTCTCATCCTGCACACTTCCATTAATTTTTCCGTTTGTGATTCTACGCCTTTACCGCTATCCAGGACCATGACCGCCGAATCCACCGCGGTCAGTACCCGGTAGGTGTCTTCTGAAAAATCCTGGTGACCAGGAGTGTCGAGAAGATTGATTTCAAAATCTCGATAGGAAAATTTCATAACGGAGGTTGTAACGGATATACCGCGCTCCCTCTCAATGGCCATCCAATCGCTTGTTGCATGACGCTCAATTTTTTTTGACTTTACGGCTCCTGCCATATTGATGGCTCCACCAAAAAGCAGGAGTTTTTCCGTAAGTGTTGTTTTGCCGGCATCGGGGTGGCTGATGATACCGAATGTTCTGCGTTTGGCTATTTCCCGGTCGAGTTGTTTACCCATGGTAGTGAAAATATGGCTTTGATTTCTTGAATGAACTTATTATAGATGACCCCTGTAGGGCGGTTGACCTATGTGGTGCGCGTTTTTTGATGGACAATATCTAAATTCTGAATCTTTCGGGATAACCTTAAATCGGCACTGTTTCATATCCTGAAAATAATTTTCTCTGTTTTTATCGCAGGAAAAAGACCACAGCATAGATCCTTTTAGCAATAATGCAAAGAGAAATATAATAATTATGGAAAATAGACGGACGATTCTCGTTACCGGGGGTTGCGGTTTTATAGGGACGAACTTTATTCGACTGCTAAGGAAGAGCTATGGGCAATGGCGTGTTGTAAACCTTGATAAACTCACCTATGCCGGAAACCCAAAGAACCTGAACGATATTCGTGAAGATGATGGGTATCGTCTTGTGGTTGGAGATATCTGTGACGAGAAATTGGTCTCTGAAATTTTTACGGCAGAAAAGATTGACACGGTTGTCAATTTTGCGGCGGAGTCCCACGTTGATCGCTCCATTACCGGTCCGGCCGATTTTATACGGACTAATATTATCGGTACTTTTACCCTGCTTGAGGCCGCCAGAATTAGTTGGCTCGATCAAAACGGGGATTTAAGGGAAAACGGAAATACCTGCTTTATCCATATCAGTACCGATGAAGTTTACGGAAGCCTCGGCAGGAGCGGTTATTTTACGGAAAAAACGCCTTTTGACCCCCGGTCACCATATTCCGCTTCAAAGGCATCATCGGATCATCTGGTCAATGCCTATTTCCACACCTATGGTTTACCGGTACGACTAACCAATTGTTCTAATAATTACGGTCCCTATCAATTTCCGGAAAAATTGATTCCACTGGTGCTCAGTAACGGTATCCACGGAAAATCACTGCCGGTATACGGGGATGGCAGAAATATTCGTGATTGGTTGTATGTGACCGATCATTGCCAGGCTATAATTGAAGTGTTGTTGAAGGGGCAAGATGGGCAGAGTTATAATATCGGCGGTAACAACGAGAAAGAGAATATTGAAGTTGTGTCTGCAATATGCGATATTCTCGATGAAAAACTGGGTAGGCTTGAGTCGGGGCAGCCACGGCGGTCGCTTATTACCTTTGTAAAGGATAGGTTGGGTCACGACAGGCGATATGCAATCGATGCGAAAAAGATCAAAGAGAAGATTGGTTGGGAGCCTCAAGTTACCTTTGAAAAAGGGCTAAGGAAAACCGTGGAGTGGTATCTTGACCATCAGCAATGGGTGGCGGATATTGTTGATGGATCTTATAAATATTAAGACAATATCATTTACCTAACTGCGCGTTATTTTATGTTTTATACGAAAAAGGTATTATTGTTACGCGGGGGAAATTTTTTTAAGATGATAGTTACACCTACAGTTATTCCGGATGTTTTGGTTATTGAACCTGTGGTTTTTAGTGATGAACGAGGGTTTTTCCTGGAGAGTTTTAATTTAAGAAAATGGCGGGAGAAGACGGGATTTGATCGAATATTTGTTCAGGAAAATCATTCTCGTTCGGCCAAAGGTGTACTCCGCGGTCTGCATTATCAGATAAAACAAGCCCAGGGTAAGCTGATCCGGGTTATCCTCGGTGAAGTTTTTGATGTGGCTGTTGATCTAAGAAAGTCTTCTCCGACTTTCGGCCGCTGGGTGGGGGTGGTTCTCGATGCGGAGACAAAGAAACAATTATGGATCCCTGAAGGGTTTGCCCACGGCTTTGTTGTTCTCTCGGAGAACGCGGAGGTGCTGTACAGAACGACGGATTACTGGGAGCCCCGTTTTGAACGATGTATTATCTGGGATGATGCGGATCTTGATATTAAATGGCCGATTGATTTCGTTCCCACCCTGTCACAAAAAGATACAAAAGGCGTAATATTCCGGGATGCCGAATGTTTTTAAGGAACAAGATATCCGATAAGCGAGGAACGAGGCATTGAGATATTACGTATATGCCTGTGGTTAAATTCATCGAGTGCCTCGATTTAAGTTAAAATATCTCATTTATGGACAGACACTATCTATAAATTGAAGTATAGAATTTTGAGAGAATGTATACACTATTGCAGATTAACGGAGGGGAAAAATGAAGTTCAGTCTTTTGATACTGGTGTTCGTGGTAATAATGGTTTGTAGCGGTTGTTCAATGTACAACGGAAAATCGAAAAAAGTTATTTTGCGGCATCCCGTTACCCAGGAATTTGTAAGCTGTCAGGTGGATAGATGGGAGACTGCGGCTTCTTTTGCGAAAAACGAGGAATGCATTCAGAATTATAAAGAAAAAGGTTTTGTTGTCTGGGGGGAACGTTAATTCTCGGCCTGATACGGATCATTTATTTTTATAGAGGGTGCCGATGAACCCCGATTCGATCAGGTAGGAGTGGCCCTTGTAGATAAAAGAGTTGAGCAGGAGTTCGGCACCGTTGCTTGCCAGCAGGTCGGTGGGGATGAATTTATCGACCAGCCTGTATGGGTCGTTCGCCGACGTTTCACATGAAAGCACCTTAACCGCCGGGGTAAGAAGACAGGTATAGTTACTTTTTGGGAAAAAAAGGAAATTGTCTTTGAGTACAGCCCTCTTACTGCGGAGGAGTATTTCAAGTCGGTCTTGGAAGAGGAACAATCTTTTTTTCATGGTGTCCTGCGAAGATCAAGCTGTTAACTAGTGTCTGTCCATAAATGGCTGTATTTGTCTAACCTTTTATTGTTGTTGAAATTTCACCTGCTAAATCTAATTTGTTATCAATATGTTAAAATATTTTTATATTTTAGCACCAATGTTATTACTTAATAACGAAATGATGTGTAAAGTACTGTTCTGACCTTGTCGACCGTAAAATTCAGCTGTTACGTTTGATTTGCGGATAATGATCCAACTTATTCGGAAAAGCAAGATAATTCCATCAACGGTTGGCGGAAAATGGGTGATCTTCTTTAGTCTGGTTATTAATGCTCAGGTGAAGACTGTCCCTGTTATCTGGTGAAAACCGTCTAAAAAAAACGCCTGCGAAATAGTTTGAGGATGTCGTTTCTCGTGTTCTTGGTCTGGTTGAGTAAAATCACAAAAGGCCTGAGTTGATTACGGTCATGGAAATACCCTGCAAAACAAAATACACCATGTAGTGTACCACTTTTAATATAAATATCACCCCTCTTGTCAAGAAGATATGCATATGGTTTGAAGTGCATGAGTGTCTGAAAGAGCGCCAGGGGGGTGATCTTGTTTTCGGGGGAAAGCCCCGAACCTTCAACTATATGAATCTGATTTTTCTTTAGGGCCAGTGTCGAATGAATGTAACGGGTGAGAAAGGTATGCGCCTTATCCCATGTTGCGGGAAAACCGAAAGAGTTTGCACCGCATCTAAGGTAAAGTTGGTTGGCGATATAGTTATTGGAATACATTAAACAGAGATGGGTAATCTCTTCGACAGATTTTGTACTGCGGTGGACAATAATAGGGGACATGCTTGCAGGGACTGATTTTTTTAGGATATGACCGAGGGTTTTTATATCTGCCTTTGCCAGTTGGGCGATAAACAGTTGGCCCGCATATTGGAGGGGCAGGGATAGGGCTTTTTTGTTGGGCAGGCTGGCCACGTTGAAACGGTATGATCCCGGTTTTAGTCCGGCTGCGGTTTTGCGCATTAAAGGGATTGTTGGTGTTTGTTGCTCCCCGGAGCTTACGATACCTCTGCGACTGATATGAATTGGCATTGAATTAAAATTAACGACCAGCGCACCATTTGGCGCATCGTAGGGATTACCCGAATTTTCTGATCCCGGTGGTGTATGTGCGGTAAAACTGGTGTCATCAAGATAGATGTTCGCCAGTTGCCTTATTCCTCTTTTGCGCAGTTTTTCTGCTATTTGCCAAATTGACTCGGAAGTGAGGAACGGGTCGCCAAACCCTTTTATATAGAGATTTTTTTGCTGATCCAAAAAGAGATGTGTTTCAAAATAAAAGTTTTTACCCAGGGCATCAAGGGCTGCTAGACAGGTAATGATCTTAAGGGTTGATGCGGGAATAAACTGGTCGTGCACTCGTAACAGCCGCACTGTTTTTTCGGTATCAAGGATATACCCCCCGTTTTTAATCAAAGGGGATATCCTGTTTATTTCCGTACGACCGGTTGTGGCTGAACAGCCGAGGACGTGGAGTAGAATAATTAATAAAAAAAGATGCTTCATTTTTAGTTATGGCCCTGTAAAATTATTGTGTTTGTCCATATTTTCCCAATCTTTTTTGAGTATGGTTATTTCGGAGGTCGGATCGAGATTAATTATGTTTTGTACGGCCTCGACCGGTTTGATACCCGGCTGGGCACTGATACTGAATAAATCAAGGTGTATCGATCCGGCTTTGTCGATCTCGATTTTTTTAACCAATGGTCGAATATCGATATCTCGACTCTTTCCTTTCCTTGTCTTGGATATTATATAAGATTTTGCACTATTAAACCCGTGAATAAGGCTGATTTCCTGCTTGGTTAATTTCCGACTCAATGTGAGCTTGTAATGGATTAAGATGTTCTGGGCAATTTTACCAGAATGAAGCTCAATATCAAACACTTCAAGTCCGGGTGGAAGGGTGCGGTTAAGGTCGGCAATGGTGGCGGCAAAATTTTTAAGGGGAACAGGGAGATCCATGATAAAAAACTCGGCCAGGCTCTCGGTACCGACTGGCAATGCAGGGCTGAACGATATTTTTGGTGAGGGGTTAAAGCCCTGGCTGAAATTGGTGACGATTTTTGCCCTGCGCAATGAACGAAAAACCACCTGTAATATTTCCAAATGGCCCAGGTAACAGATTCCGCCGGTACGTGAATAGTGGACCATATATTTAAAGTGGCCCTGCTCCTCATTTTTTTGCCGTGCCATGTCGACCCGCTTTTCGGCCGGGATGTTTTTAGTAATGTCAACGTCTGCTGCAACCTTTCCTAAACGATTATACACAACGGGGGCCAGGGTCTTAAAATCACAGAGCCCGCATTTTTGGCAGCCGTGGTAACGGCAGTCAGGGGTATAGGCCTCTTTTTTGGCTCGAACCAGTTCATCCTTTAAAAATTGTTGTGAAACACCTGTTTGCAGGTGGTGCCAGGGCAGAATTTCATCTGGATCGCGGCGTCTTAGATAATCGTTGAGATCGAGTTTACAGGATGCAGCGGCCTCTTGCCAACGCTCCAGGTTAAAATGTTCATCCCAGCCGTCGAGGCGGGCCCCGTCATGCCATGCTCTTGCAATGAGTCGCGATAATCGTCGGTCGCCACGGGAGAAAACTCCTTCGAGGTAACTTAGCTTGGGACTGTGATATTTAAAATTACAGCCTTTTTTGGGAAGGTTATTTCTTAGTTGCTGGATGGTGTCGGCACTTTCCCGCTCAGAGAGTTGTCTCTCCCATTGGAAGGGTGTATGGGGTTTTGGTACGAAGGTGCCAACACTGACGTTGATCTGTTTTTTCCCTTTTGCCTGCCCCTTGTTCCGTTCGATAATGGTCTTTTTAACCAGGTCGATGATTGCTTTTATATCCTCATCTGTTTCACTTGGTAATCCTATCATAAAGTAGAATTTAATGACTTTCCAGCCCAGGCTGAATGCGTCGCGACAGGTTGTAATCAGATCTTCTTCCGTAATGCCCTTGTTGATTACCCTGCGTAATCGTTCACTCCCGGCTTCAGGTGCCAGGGTAAACCCGGTTTTACGAACCCTTTTAATTTGATCCATAATTGTTGGTGTAAGGGTACCGACACGCATGGACGGCATGGCGATGGAGACATAATTATCTGCAAAGGAGTCCATGAGGGAGGGCAGGGTCTGCTCGAGACATGAATAATCTCCAGTGGAAAGAGAGAGTAGGGCCAGTTCATCAAAGCCCGAGTCGGCAATGCCATGCCGGGCCAAATCCAGAACTTTTTGCGGCTCACGTTCTCTCACCGGTCTGTAGGTAATGCCCGCCTGACAGAAACGACACCCCCTGGTACATCCCCTTGCCACTTCTATTCCCAGCCTGTCATGGATAGTTTTTGCATTGGGGACGATGGGGTGAAGGAGGTGATCTATCCGGTTAATTCCCTTTAGGACCCTTCGTGTCACCGTATCTTTTTTACCTGAGATTTTGTTAACAGCGCGTATATGTCCGCGGTCGTCATATTCGGGCTGGAAATGTGACGGGATATATAAACCGGCAATTTTTGAGAGATGATTCAGGAGATCATCCTTGCCAGGTTGGTCCGGTTTAAGTTCGGCGAGGAGGTTGCCAATGTCCAGAATAGCCTCTTCACCATCGCCCAAGAGAATGGCATCAAAAAAATCTGCAACCGGCTCCGGATTAAACGATCCCGCTCCACCTCCTATGAGCAGCGGATATGACGAATCTCGTTCTTTGGCGTAGAAGGGGATTCCGGCAACGTTTAGGATGGTGAGAATATTGGTGTAACACAATTCGTATGGTAAGGTGATGGCGATCACGTCAAATTTTTTCAGCGGATGAGTCGATTCAAGACAGGTGATGCCGCGCTTGTTCGCGCAGAGTATTTTTTCGGCATCCAGATCAGGGCAGTAGCAGCGTTCTGCAAGCATATGATCTTCATTGTTGATTATGTGGTATAGTATCTGCAGTCCCTGGTGGGACATGCCGATCTCGTAAAGATCGGGAAAAACCATGGCAAAGTGAACGGTTGTCTGCAGCCACTCTTTTTGCACAGAGTTATATTCGTGGCCCAGGTAACGACCGGGTCTGGTGACACCGGCTAAAAGCGATTTATCAGTCATGCGGAATTCCGTTGTAGGTGCGTTGTATTTATTGGGATGGTTAGCCCCTGTTTCAGAGTTGCTGTTTAATTTTTTCTTATCGATCCGCCCCTCCATTTACTGAAAATTAGTTGACTTTTCAAGTCAGGATGATGTAATCAGAGGAGTTGTAAAGAATTATTATTATAAATATTCGTTATAATATATAAAAAGGGTGTCCCTTATGAAATGGTTACTGTCTTGTTGTGCGACTTTTTTTGGATTGTTGCTGTTCGCTCCACCGGTGTTTTGTGTCGGACAAACTGAACGGGCAACGATTGATTCGATCGTATATAGTGTAGGTTCCCAAAATAAAGAAAAAATTACCTTTCGCCTCAGTGCACAGGTCGACCCCAAGACCTTCACCTTGGAGGGGGATAATCCGCGCCTGGTTATGGATTTTCCGAATACATATTATTCCGGACAAAAAAAAATCGTGGTACTAAAGGGAAAACTGGCCACATCATTAAGGATAGGGGTGCACCAGACCCCTAAACAGAAAACGCGGGTGGTTGTTGATCTTAGCAAAATTGGAAAAATCAATTACAGTCTTAAATATGTTGAAGGCCGCATATTGACCGTTACTTTGCAGGCGCTACGGGATAAAGGTGTGGAAATCAATCGTTCCGTAAATCCGGTCAAAGCAGGCCCTGTTACGCCCAGCCCTAAAAAACGTGAGGTTGTAGCGGCGACCCCAAAAAGAGTAGTTCCCACCCCCGTAGTTAAAAAAGAGAAAAAGAGGGTGGTTGTAAAAAATGAGCCGGTGCTTAATGAACCGGCGGTTACGGAGTCCGTAACGCCGGCAATACTGGATATTACCTTTGACGACTCATCCAACCGCGGGGAAATGGTGTTGTTTCATCTCAATGATTTTTTCCCCCCGTCGGTTTCCGCAGTCGAGAAGGACAGGCCCAGTGTCCAGTGTGATTTTTCGCAAATGACCCTGGGTAAAGATGTCAAAAGAGAAATTGCCGCCGATGGTAAATATGTTGAACGTATTCGCACAACCTACAATAAAAATTCGGATAGTGTCCGTGTTGTTTTGGACCTGCTGCCCGGCAGAGATTACGATCTGCAACAGGTATTTTTTAAAAAAGATAATCTGTTTGTTTTAATTATTAATGAATTATCACCCGAGTAATTGGGATATTCTATCCAAAGTTTGTCCGCATATACGATGTTATTTTATATGAAAGTGTTTTCCAGGGCTTTGACTCTTGAGTCGCTTTCATTGTTCGTGTGGTTGTGGCCTGATAATTTGGTTAGCCATGCTGGTTAGTTAAGTTCTGCGTTCTATTGCGGCCTGGATCGGAACAGGGTTTTGCTATTGACGCATTGCGCTTAAGCGTTGTGTGTTGTTTTATGGCATATATTGTCTGTAATAACCTTTGGGTGTTGACAGAATATATTTTTTTTGGGTATCAGAAGATCTGATGTCGGTTAGTTCGAGGCGTATTTCTGTTCCATAGTCGAGGCCCGATATTGTGATGGTTGACGGCTGTTGGCATCCCGTTCGGGCCGATCGGTTGTCATACACGATTTCGGCAACTATCTTCCCCACGCCGTTTTCCAGCATTTCTTCAAGAAATACATGGTGTTTCGGGTCAAAGAGAAGATGGGTTGTATAACCGGTGGTTGTATTTTTTCTGCTCACGGTTACCCAAAATCCCCGTTTATCCTTATCCTCCCTTATTGCTGTTATTTCATCGTCTTTAATTATCGCCCTTCCCGTTAACCATTCCCCCCATCTACCCTTGAGAAAGAAGATGGGCAGGTGGTTACGGAGGAGGAAAGATCGTATGCTCCCGGCAATATACTGTTTATCCGGTACGATGATGGCTTGGAAATCCTGTTTGTTGCCGGCGATAATAAAGAGAGGTTGACCAAAAGGGTTTGTGGCAACGAATTTGTATGAAGCTGGTTGGGAGAATTGTAGAAAACCGTTGAGGGCTTTTTGGCCGTACGGTGTGTTAAAAAAAATTGCCAGATCGCTTTGAAAACCCCTATCGCAACTACTGTATCTCTCCGATAGAGCGGTGACGAGGCGAACTTTGCTGTCGAACTCTTTTTCTTTTAACGGGGTTAGCCAGGGCGTGGCCGCACATCCGGAAAGGAGCAATATTAAAAAAAAGTTTGGGATTACCGTTTTAAAAAATTTCAATGTTATTTCACCTCCGGAATTGAATCGATTTTTTTCTGTATCGCCGACAGCTTCTCTTTGTCTTTGGATAATTGTTTGGCTTTAAGGTAGGTTTCCAACGCTTTTGAATAATTATGCTGAGACCGGTATACATCACCTAAGTGTTCGTATATATATGGATCTTCTGGCTGGAGAATGATCGATTGTTCGAGAATTTCAGCGGCTTTGTTCAGTTGCCCCAGGCGATAATAGATCCAGCCGAGACTGTCCATTATATAACCATTGTCTGGTTTTTGTTTAATTGCCTTTTGGATGTAGCTGAGAGCCTTACGTAAATGAATGTTTCTGTCTGCCCATGTGTAGCCTACAAAATTTAGCGCTTCTGGGTGGTCAGGTCGTAATTTTATCACCGTTTCCATGGCCTCGACAGCCCTGTCGATCATGCCTTCTTTTTCAAGGGTAATGCCGTATTCAAAATAGAGTTGATAGTTGTCGGGGTACAGGGTGGTGGCCTTATGTAAAAGGGATATGGCCGCCTGATTGTCACCATTATCTCTATAAAGAACCGACAAAACGGCATAAAAAAGAGGGCTGGAGGTTGTTTTTCGACCGATGAGCTTCTCCAACATGGCAACGGCCTCTTTTAATTTACCTTCTTTACGGAATATTCGAGTTTGAAGATATACAGCGTCTTCAAACTGTTCGTCATCGGCTTTAATGGTTTGCAGATAATCATGGGCCTTGACCAGATCATTCTCCCGGTAGGCGAGCAGGGCCAGAAGATAATTTACCTCCGTTGTGTCCGTTGCCCGGTTCAAATGGGATAAAATGGCCTTAGCCTCCGCAATATTGTTATTTTTCAGTAAAATTTTGCTGATTATAAGATCGATTACCGCCGGTTGTGAACTGCAGGCTTTCAACGTTCTAAGTACCTTTAATGCCTCGTTATCTTTGGATAAACTTAGAAGGGACTGCACTCTGCCTAAAAGTGCTCGTTCGTCCAGGGGATCGTTGTCGGTTATTGTGGTGAAGATTCGTACAGCATCATGGTAGAGACCCTGGCCCATGTAAAAATAGCCGATTTCAAAAGCCAGATCTTTGGACCAGTTTAATAGCAGCGCTTTTTCGTATTCCCCGGCGGCCTCGTCGGTTTTATCTGTTTGGGTAAGCAGCCGGGCGAGGTATAGACGACCAAAATAAGAGTCGCTGCGGCTTTTCAGTAATTGCCTGAATATTTTTCCCGCTTTGTCTAGCCGATGCTGGTGGGTATAAAGTAATCCCAGCCTTAATTGAACACCCCGGTCTTCCGGGTTGACGGCAATTATTTTTTTATAAAGGGTTATGGCTTTGTCGGTTTTATTTTGCTGTACGTAAATATTGGCAAGAAGTAGACAATAACTGGTATTTTCGGGGTCATTTTGCAGTGATTTTCGCAAATAGTCGGCGGCTTTTTCATAATCGCCCATCTTTAACAATAACAGGGGCAACTTCTCTTTTACATAAACGGTTGTCGGATCACAGATAAGTGCTTTTTCATATGCTTCCAGTGCCTCCGCATATTGTTCGTGATATTCGGCGTGGGTTCCCCAGAGAAAATAAAAATAAGAGCAGGCAAAATCCACCTCTTCATGAACCTCTGGGTTTGTTCGATTTACTGGGGCGCAGGATACGATAAAGAGGCTGCAGAATATTAAAAATATGTGTTTATATTTCATTCGGCATAACTCTTTTTTGGTTGTGGAAGTGTGAAATCAGGGGCAGGACATGTTTAAGGACTCTGTCTTGTACTGTTTTGATGGCCCCCGTACCGTCAATTCTTCGTATGTAGGGCCTGTTGATCGTGGAAAAAATAATAGCTACTTTTTTAAGAAAATCAAGCTGTTCAAAGTCGTTTAGGGTGTCACCACGTCCTGAAACTATACGTTTTGAGCCCACGGCCAAAGGGGTGTGAAAAAGAAGGGCAAGGTCAGGTTCCGGCGCGAAATCGTTGCGTTTAAGGATTGTTTCCGGATCAAAACCAGCAGCTCCCTGGTAGGCTGCGGTGGAGAGAAAATAGCGATCGCAGAGGATGATTTCACCCCGTTGAAGGGCGGGGTTGATCAGTTCGCTGACGTGTTGCCTGCGATCTGCCATAAACAACTCCAGTTCCTCCTCGGGGCTGCATTTATGTCTATTGTGATAGAGTTCCCGTATTTTTATACCGAAGGGGCCATGGGTTGGTTCACAGGTCGTGGTAACGGATAGTCGACCGGCCGATAAATATTTTTTCAGTAGTTGCAGCTGGGTTGATTTACCGGTCCCATCCGTCCCTTCAAAAACAATCAGGAGACCTTTTCTATCATTAACCATCCTTCTTTACCTTTAAGGGATTTTTGGGAAGAATTGTCCTGTTCCTGCTGATTTTCGCAGCCATGTTTACCGCTTCTATCAGACTATCGGGATGGGCAATACCCTTGCCGGCGATATCGTAGGCGGTACCGTGATCAACCGAAGTACGGACAACGGGTAAACCCAGGGTGACATTAACGCCATCATAAAAATGAAGCAGTTTAAAAGGGATCAATCCCTGGTCGTGGTACATGCAAACCACCGCATCGAAATCTCCTTGAGCGGCCTTAAAAAAGATGGTGTCGGGGGGCAACGGGCCGATAACCTTTATACCCATGCCTTCAGCCCTTCTAATCGCAGGTATCAGGAGTGTTTCTTCTTCGCAACCAAACAGGTTATTTTCACCACCGTGGGGGTTCAGCCCGGCAACGCCAATTTTGGGGCTGTCGAGGTTGAAGTCTATTTTTAAAGCGTTGAATGTTGTAACTATTAAGCTGTAAATCGCTTCAATTGAAAGAAGTTCCGCAACTTTTGCCAAAGGACAGTGGATGGTCACCAAGGTGACCTTAAGTTTTTTACCCGCCATCATCATTGCATACCGGTATTGACGGGTATCCGTCAGGTCGGCGAGCATCTCCGTATGGCCGGGGAATTTATATCCTGCCTGATTGAGGGCGTCCTTACTGATCGGGCAGGTTGTAATTGCGTCGACAATTCCTTGTTGGGAGAAGCGTACTGCGGTCTCAATATATTTTGCCATGGCGTGGGCGGTGCTGATATTTGGCTTTCCCCAGGCGACGGTGCCGGCATCGAGATTTGAAAGTTGGACCACCGGAGTGGTATTGTCAGCTGGTTTTGTACCGGGTTGCCAGGTGACGCAGGGGTTTTCAATATTCAGTTCAGCAGCGCATTTACTCAGGATATTTATATCGCCGAGAATAACGGGAGATACGCCGGGCCCCCATGATTTTTTTTCAAGGGAGCGAAGAATTATTTCCGGGCCGATTCCGGTGGGACAGCCCATGGTGATAGCAACGGTAGTCATGCCCTATAATGTACAGTGAAAACGAAATTGTGCAACATTGTTGTCCGCATTGGCCTTTGCTCGATGGTTTGTAGTAATCAGACGTAATGCAGGGGGTTGGGCTAAGGTTCATAAAGGTCGAAGGCATGTTTGATATGATCTATACTAACGGCCCTGGTCGCGGGTATGACAACAGAGACGACATCAAACCTGGCCTCGCTGTTAAAGAGTTTTTTCTTGGTAAGATAATGTTCTGCTGTTCTGCTGATTTGTCTTTGTTTCCTTGGGGTTATAGATGTTACAGGGGGGCCGAAAGTAAAAGATGACCTGGTTTTTACCTCGACGAAGACCAGTGTCTTGCCGTCTCTTGCGATGATGTCAATTTCTCCGATTTTACAGCGGTAATTGCAGAGGATGATATTGTACCCCTTTTTTTTAAGGTAATCGACGGAAATTTTTTCACCTTTTCGGCCGAGTTGCTGTTGTTTATTTAACACACTCTCTAACCCCTTTAAAGGTTACGCGGTGGGCTGGACAGGGCCCGTTGTTCTTTATGGCCAGGCGATGTTCCCGGGTGGGATAACCCTTGTTTTTGGCAAAATTATAGGCGGGGAATTTTTCATGAAGTCTTTTCATGATGCGATCCCGTTTGACCTTGGCTATTATGCTGGCCGCGGCGATGGAAGCACTCTTTGATTCGCCCTTTATCAGGGGTTCTTGCCGAACATGGGTGGGAACCGTGAATTTACCGTCGACGAGGAGGAAATCAATGGCCACTGCATCATTGTTCAGCAATGCCTTTTTCATGGCAAGCAGGGAGGCCTGGTGGATATTGAGGCGTTCAATTTCCCTTTCCGAAACCATACCGATACCGATATCGGCTTTTAGACGGTAGAGGCTGTCGTACAGGTTTGATCTTTTTGTGGCGGAGAGGACTTTGGAATCAATAAAGATCGAATGGTCGCACCCCAGAGGCAGATGTACGCATGCGGCTACGACCGGGCCGGCCAGGGGACCGCGTCCCGCTTCATCGCAACCGGCCACGCAACAAAAACCGTTGCTGTAGAGAAATTTTTCAATTTTGAAATTGTCGACAATAAAGGCGCTGTCAGAGAGAAATTTTTTTATCATAAACAGATCTGATTACGCGTAGAATCAGGCCTGATCAATGGATAGAAGAAGCATCCATGATCCGGGTTGTCCCAGACCAGAAACAGCAACGCCGGGACAACCTGAAAGTTTTGCCGAAAATTCTCTTTGGAAGTCGGTGATACAGCCGTATTTAACGAAGTAGACCACGTTCGCGGATACGCGCTGCTTTTCCTGTCAGTTTGCGTAAATAATAAAGACGTGAGCGACGAACACGACCCTTTGTAATGACCTCAATTTTTTCAACGCGGGGGTTGTGCAGGGAAAATGTCTTTTCAACACCGACGCCATGGGATATTTTACGGACGGTATAGGAGGCATTCATGCTGCCGCGCTTACGCTTGATAACGACACCCTGGAAGATCTGGACACGCTCTTTACTGCCCTCAATGATGCGGATATGTACCTTGACACTGTCCCCCGGGCGAAAATCCGGGTTGTCCTGGCGCATCTGTTCTAGATTGATTCTCTCGATGATTTTGCTCATAATATTCTATGGTAGTTGAGTTCTCCCGGTAAAAATTACCAGTTGTTTAGTTGTTGAAAACATTTCCTCTTCTGTCTCCCAGCAATCTGTCAATGATAACAGAAGCGGCGGAACGCACAGAGAGGTGATTATAATCAGTACCACCGCGTAGGGGTGGCAATGAACCATCGGCTAGTTTTATTACTTCTGAACCGAGCCCGTGGGCGGTGCCAAAAAGAAGTAATATCGGTATATCTGCTGCAATCTTCCGGCAAAGAGTGTCAAATTCAATATTGTTTTCTTGAATTCTGGCACTGGTTGTAACAATAAACGGTCGTCTGTTGTAACGTTTTGTCAATATATCGATCACCTCGGTGACTGATGCGGCCAGTGCGACAATATCAAGAGCTTCCCTGCGGGCCGGATTATATGTTGCCCCATGCCCTGACAACCAGTGGTCGAGGAGCTCCTGCACCAGTTTTTGCTGGTCAAGGTACGGCGTTGTGATAAAATATTGCCCCACCCCGTAGGTCCTTGCTGTTCTCGCAATATCGTGTATGTCCAGGTTGGTTACGGCCGAGCCTATAATTTCAGAGCGCTTGTTTATAACCGGGTGATGCACCAGGGCAATGTGTAGTGACGTCTCTCCTCTGTACATTATAAATTGTTAATCCGCACGGCTTTCTCTACCTCGTCACGGAGCCCGTGCTGCTGCAACAGTAATAGTTCCTTGCGGGAAAGAACGATATCCGCCAACATATCCGGGCGCCTGGTTAGGGTCCTTTTTATCGAGGCAATAAACCGATATTCTTTAATTTTTTCATGGTTACCGGAGAGGAGTTGTTCCGGTACCGGTATATTGTCAAAAACCCTGGGCCTGGTATATTGCGGGTGTTTCAGCAAATTTCTGCTGAAGGTATCATTCTCGGCCGAATCGGTGCAACCCAGTACACCCGGTAACAATCTGGTTACCGAATCAACGATTACCATCGCCCCCAGTTCGCCTCCGGTGAGGATAAAATCACCAATGGAAATCTCCTCATCAACGTATCCCGCCCGGAACCTTTCGTCCACCCCTTCATAGCGCCCGCAGACCAGGATAAGCCTGCCTTCTCCGGCCAGCGTACGGGCCTTTTTCTGGCAGTATTTTTCCCCCTGTGGAGTCAAGAGGATTACCTTACCCCGCGGTTCGATATCTTTTCTGGCCCTCACACATCCAGCGAGCGGCTCTGGTTTCATCACCATGCCTTCTCCGCCTCCGTAGGGGCGGTCATCGGTCATACCGTGGGGGCCCTTGCCAAAATCCCTGATATCAACAATATTTACCCTGATTTTACCACTTGACAGGGCCCGGCGAATAATCCCTTCCTTCAGGGGAGATTCGAGGAGCCTTGGAAAAATCGTTAAAATATCAAAAATCATCGCGAATCAGCTGCGGCTCTCTTCGTTTATCACAAGTAAGCCGGGGGGGGGGCTGATAAATATATTTTCTGCGGTTTCAGAGACCATGATATCCCTAACGGCAGGAATTAAGATCTCGTTTTCACCATGTTCGACAACCATTATATCATGACCGCCATTGGAAAACAGGCGCACAACCTCACCTATGGTACGACCGTCCTGGTCAATAACTGTTTTCCCCTGTAATTCATGCCAGTAAAACTCGTCGCCGGAGACGTCAGGAAGATCTTCTTTGGCAAGGAGCACTCCCATACCCTCGATATCTTCAGCGTGGTCACGGTTGTCAACGGTTGCCAACTGAACGATGGCCACCTTACCCCGCGCTCTGCTTTTTAACACAAGCAGATCCGGTGAGAGATTACCTCCATCGTCAACAAGGACCAGTTTTTTATAAGAGGCAATATTTTCCGGCCTGCCTGAATATGAAAAAATCTTCACCTCACCGCGCATGCCGTGCGCTTTTGCAATAATACCTATTAGCAGATATTCAGTTTTAGGAAATGAAAACCGTTTCGCCATAGCTTAACCCGAATTTCTCACGAACAGTGTGAGAATTTAATTGTGTCCATCAAATCCATTCGTTAACATCACCGAATCAACATAATGATCAGGAGAAATTCGGGTTAAGCAGACTACTCGACAATATCCAGGCGTGAACGTAACCCAACTTTTGCCGCACTTGCGGAGAGGAGGGAGCGCAATGCTCGGGCCGTGCGCCCCTGCTTGCCGATTACCTTGCCCAGGTCTTCCTGGGCCACGGTCAGGTCGATGGAGACGCTACCATCCTCTTCAGTTTTTGTGACCTTCACCGCATCGGGCTGGTCCACAAGGGATTTGGCGATAACAGCGATAAGCTCTTCCATTATTCCTGAGCCGAAGCCTGGGATTTTTTGATAAGGCTTTTAACCGTTGTCGTGGGCAGGGCGCCGCGGTTAAGCCAATCTTCAAGTTTGGCATTATTCAATGTAATAACCGCCGGATCCTGGAGGGGATCATATGTTCCAACGATATCGAGAAATTTGCCGTCACGTTTATTTTCACTATCGGCCACTATGATACGATAGAAGGGCTTCTTTTTTCTGCCAAGTCTGGTTAATCGAATACGTACTGCCATTCCGGTAAGTCCTCCGGTTAATAAATATAGGTTTGACCCCTGGTACTCCGGCTGCAAAGCGCTCGGAGTGTTTATCTTCTTTTCATGCCTTTTGGCAATTTTCTTCTTTTAATCCCGCTTATTGCGCCGGGTTTGCCACGCATTTTTTTTATCATTTTCAACATTCCAGAATAATTTTTCAATACCTTGTTGACGTCACTTACATTGGTGCCGGAGCCCGCAGCGATACGGGATCGTCTGCTGCTGTTGATTATCTTGTGATTTTTCCTTTCCTTGGCGGTCATCGATCGGATGATCGCCTCCGTTTTCACAAGCTCTTTTTCGTCCGGTTTCGGGGCGTCTTTAAGTTGTTTGAGCTTATTGATACCGGGAAGCATATCCATAATCTGTTCAAGGGAGCCCATCTTTTTGATCTGCTGGATCTGGTCGAGAAAATCCTCAAGTGTAAACTGATTTCTTTGCAGTTTCCTAGCAAGCTGGTCGGCCTTTTTTTTATCAACAACCGCTTCAGCTTTTTCTATAAGGGTGAGAACATCACCCATACCAAGGATCCGGGAAGCCACCCTTTCAGGGTGGAAAACCTCTAGGGCATCAAGGCCTTCGCCGATACCGACAAATTTAATTGGTTTAGAGGTAATCTCTTTTATGGATAATGCGGCGCCGCCCCGAGCATCACCTTCCATCTTGGTGAGGATAACGCCGGATATCTCAAGATCGCGGTTAAATTTGTCCGCCACCGTAACCGCATCCTGCCCGGTCATAGCGTCGGCCACGAACAGGACTTCAGAGAGGTGGATTGAACCCTGTATTTCCTTGAGTTCACCCATCAGCTCTTCATCAACATGCAGACGACCGGCGGTATCTATAATAAGTGTATCGTAATCCTTGACTGCGGCTTCAGCCAGTGCCCTTCGACATATTTCAACCGGATTTTCAGATGTGGTGGAAGGGTGAACGGGAATATCAAGTTGTTGACCCAGTATCTGTAACTGTTCAATAGCCGCAGGACGATAAACGTCAGCCGGTACCAGATATGGTTTTCGACCTTTGCCTTTCAGGAGCTTGGCAAGTTTTCCAGAGGTGGTTGTTTTGCCAGATCCCTGCAGACCTGCCAACATTATGGTTACTGGTTGTCTGCCGTCAAGATCTATCTGTTCGGTGCTGCCGCCAAGGAGTTGTACCAACTCTTCGTGTACAATCTTGATAACCTGCTGACCGGGAAGAAGACTGCGGGATACTTCCCCGCCAACCGCTTTTTCAGTGACATTGGCAACAAATGTTTTGGCAACCTGGTAGTTGACATCGGCCTCTAGGAGGGCTGTGCGCACTTCCTCCATCGCCTCGGCTATATTTTCTTCGGTAAGTTTACCGTGGCCGCGAAGATTTTTAAAAGTGCTTTCTAATTTATCAGTTAAATTTTCAAACATTGTGTTGGTATCGTTGCACTTAAAATTTGCACGTAGAATACAAAAAAAATTATGCCGTTAAATTGGCCTGTTGTCAGGTATCGATATAGATCCGGATCCGTCGGGGATAATTTTGCCAGATTCTTTTATAACACCACTTACCCAGGATATTTCCCTCTGAATTATAAACGTCAACAGACTGAGTCGTTAAGGATGACACAGTCATATTTGGTCAAAATAGCTTGATTTGTTCATGGTTCCAACCACACAGCTCAAAAGAGAAGAAAAATACTTTGTATTGTTACTGTTGTCAAGTGATGAACGGTATTCAGGCTAAAAAAGTGTGTTGTTATATTGTTTAAGCATTCTGTTCAGGTTTGCTTAGTGTTTATCAGCAAACTGCTTGTCTTCTGTTTATGTAAAAAGTGCCTTCACTCTCGAGTTACTTTCATTGTTCGTTGTGGCTGAGGCATGGGAATTTGCTCCAGCCTTGCTGGTTACTCAGGAGCAGAAATGATTTGATCATTTGCTCAATTTTATACGTTAAAGGAAGTTACCGGATGTCTAATTTTGACTTATAATCCGTCTAATTGTTAATGGATTGACGCTATTTGCGCGTCGTACCATTTGATATCCCACAAATCCAGTGAACTTACCGGTTGTAAAATTAAATTTAATATCATTGAGTTAAGCCCTGAATTCTGTTTTTAGCTCATCGCTGTGACTCTGTAAACCTGTCCAAAGTGGAAAAGGATTTTGCACATAATTTTTTGGGTTAATGACATTGAAATTTAAATGTTAAATAAGAGCCCAAAAAAATATTTTCTAATTTCCAGCGTGGGAAATACGGATATGATCAATTACTTTGTTGATAATGAATCTCAATATTGAAATTTCAATTTCATCTTTTTCCCGCACGAGGCTTGTGCCTATCTCTCAGACAGAGCAAAATTGTTCTTTCTGCAAAATAGTTGAACGGTTTGTTTATCTAATTTACTTAAATAGTGTTAAAACAATGGTTTTAGGTGTGCCAAAGAAATGAATGACGAATGTGCAAATGAACGTTTTTTCACTTGAGTAATGGTTGGATATTTGATAAGTAAAATTGATAAATTGCTGAATACGTTTCCAGATTGTAGTTGGAATTACGAAAATGTTTATGTCGATTAAAATTTCTTGATCAGTCCATTAACATCAACTTATAGGAGGTGGATGCGCAAAGATAAATATAAATGAACTGGCAATTCATTTTTAACGCACTCAACGACCCGTTGGATTTTTTATAAATCGTAAAAACAAATTAAGCTCGTGGACTGATGTAAAAGCGGGTGGTTTACGGTGCCTATTATTATTTCTAAAAGGAGATCCAGATGTCACAACAGAACCAATCAGTTCCGGCACAGGCTTGGGTTACGGTTTTTGCTGGTATGTCAATAAACCTCTGTCTTGGTATTCTTTACGCTTGGAGTATTTGGAAATCGGCCCTGGTAGATGTTGATAAGGCTGGTCAGACCATGACCGGTATCAACGCAGGGTGGGCATATTTAAACAATGCCCAGGCGGCTACTCCCTTCTCTCTTTGTGTTATTATTTTTGCGCTGTTAATGATTCCCGGTGGCCGTATTCAAGATAGAATCAGCCCCAAATTTGGTGCCACTTTGGGTGGCTTGACCCTGGCTGCCGGTTGTATAGTTGCCGGTCTTATGAAAAGTTACACGGGCATTATTATCGGTTTTGGTGTTCTCGGCGGTATTGGAATGGGTATAGGTTATGCCGCACCCACTCCTGCGGCCCTTAAATGGTTCGGTCCCCATAAGCGTGGTCTGATTGCCGGAATCGTTGTCGGTGGTTACGGTGGTGCCGCTCTTTATATTGGTGCCCTCGGCCAGTATTTGATTAATGCCTATGGGATTACCGGTAGTTTTGTTGGTCTTGGTCTCTTTTTTGCCGTTGTAGTTGTTATAGCAGGACAATTGTTGAAATCCCCACCGGAGGGATATGTGGCTCCGACGGTTGGAGGTGCCCCCCAGGCTACCGCGGGTGCGACAATCACCAACTGGGAGCCGGCGGACGTTGTTAAGACCTGGCAGTTCTATGCTCTGGTTCTAATGTTTATCCTTACCACGCAATCCGGGTTGCTTATTATCGGTAACGCCAAAGGGTTGATGGTGAGCGCTGCTAAAAATATGCCGTTCTTTGCGGCTAATGCCTGGATTCTCGTATCTTTTGGCGGTCTTGTTAATGCGTCGGGACGTGTCGGTACCGGCTTCTATTCAGATAAGATAGGACGCCTCAATGCCTATTGTCTTAACTGCGGCGTTTCGGCTCTATGTCTCTTTTCGTTGCCGTACGTTATTTCTACCCAGAATATCTTTCTGCTCTTTCTCGCAGTAGGTATTGCTTACTGGCAGTACGGCGGTGGTTTGGCCCTTATGCCCTCTTTTGCCGCGGATTTCTTTGGTCCCAAAAACCTCGGAATGAACTACGGTCTTGTCTTTATCGGATGGGGACTTGGAGTTTTCGTAACAAGGCTTGCCGGGACAATTGAAGATATCACCGGAAGTTTGAATTATGCTTTCTATCTATCTGGCGCATTGCTTATTGCCGGCGTTATTCTGGCGCAAATGACCAGACGGCCGATGCATGTGGATGAAGTGAGCGGCGATGGAGTTGCTGCTTAAGCAGTATTATTTTTTTGTTGGTTTATAATCAGGGCTGCATGGAAATGTAAGCCGATTAAATGAAGCAAAGATAATATTAAATAGGAGTATGATTAATGAGTGATCAAAAAACTGTTGAAACTTCGGAAGCGGAAATTGCGGTTCATTGGAATGAAGAGGAATACTACTATCCGTCTCCGAGGTTCATCGGACAGGCGAATCTAACAGATGAGTCAATTTTTGAGCGTTTCAGTCTTGATAATTTTCCCGATTACTATACCGAGTTTGCGGAACTGTTGACGTGGTATAAATATTGGGATGAGGTGTTGGATTGCAGTGATGCCCCGTGTTTTAAGTGGTTTAAAGGTGGTAAGCTTAATGCAAGCTACAACTGTATTGATAGACATCTTGAAAAAAATAAGAATAAGACCGCAATTCACTTTGTGCCGGAGCTGGAGGAAGAGCGGGTGGATCATGTTACCTATCAAGAACTTTTTGTAAGGGTAAATGAATTTGCCGCATTGTTAAGGGATACGGCTAAGTTAAAGCGCGGCGACAGGGTAACCGTTCATATGCCCATGTCGGTTGAGCTCCCCATCACCATGTTGGCATGTGCCAGGTTGGGCGTCATCCATTCCGTCGTTTTCGGTGGTTTTTCATCCAGCGCATGTGCGGACAGGATTGTTGATTCCAATAGTCGTGTTCTTATCACCATGGATGGTTATTACCGCGCGGGTAAAATGCTAAACCATAAGGCGGTTGACGATGAGGCTTGTGAGCTTGCTGAAAAAGATGGACAAAAGGTAGATACGCTGCTTATCTGGCAACGTTATCCCGGCAAGATGTCTTCCGATTCTCCGTTGGTTGAGGGACGGGATGTTGTGGTGAATAGCGAATTGAAAAAATATTACGGCGCCAGGGTTGAGCCGGAGGAGATGTTGTCGGAAGATCCGCTCTTTCTGATGTATACCAGCGGTACGACTGGTAAGCCGAAAGGTGCCCAGCACAGCACCGGTGGTTATCTCTCTTATGTTACTGCAATGTCTAAATATATTCAGGATATCCATCCCGAGGACGTCTACTGGTGTATGGCTGATATCGGCTGGATTACCGGACATTCATTTATAGTATACGGGCCACTGGCATTGTGCGCTTCCACCGTAATTTACGAGGGTGTCCCAACCTATCCGGATGCAGGACGTTCTTGGCGTATTGCCCAGGAACTGGATGTCAATATATTCCATACGGCCCCCACCGCAATTCGCGCCTTGAGAAAGATCGGCCCGGATGAGCCGGCCAAGTATAATTACAATTTTAAACATATGACCACGGTTGGCGAGCCCATTGAGCCGGAGGTATGGAAGTGGTATGAGAAGGAAGTCGGTAAGGGTAAGGCGGTTATTGTCGATACTTACTGGCAGACTGAGACCGGTGGATTCCTTTGTTCAACCGTCCCCGGTATTCAGCCCATGAGGCCCGGTAGTGCAGGGCCTGGTGTCCCCGGTATTCATCCAATCGTATTTGATGAAAACGGCAATGATCTGCCGGCGGGTACGGGTAAGGCAGGAAATATCTGTATTCAGAATCCGTGGCCCGGTTGTTTCCAGACGATCTGGGGTGACAGGCAGCGTTTTGTTGATACCTATTTCGGTATGTACAATAAGGATCCCAACAGCAAGGATTGGAGGGATTGGCCCTATTTGACCGGTGATGCCGCAGTGGTTGCTGAGGATGGCTATGTGCGTATTCTGGGACGTATTGACGATGTTATCAACGTTTCCGGCCATCGCCTCGGTACTAAGGAAATCGAGTCGGTCTGTCTGACCGTGGAAGAGGTCGCCGAGGCCGCTGTTGTTCCTGTCAGCCACGAGATTAAGGGTAAAGAACCTGAGGTTTATGTATCGTTGAAGCCGGGTTATGAACCATCTGCTGAGATCCAGAAAAAGATCGATGATGCCATAACCTTCCAGATTGGTAAGATCGCGAAATGTAGAAATGTATGGATAGTTCCCGATATGCCGAAGACCCGTTCGGGCAAGATAATGAGAAGGGTACTTGGTGCCATCTCGAATAAAGGTGATGTGGGTAATGTTATGACGCTTGCTAATCCCGAGATAGTTGAGGAAATTCAGAGTATGGTTAAGTAGGTTTATCTCCGGCGGATTACCAGTCCCGCCGGTGTTGTAGAATATGCCTTTTCAGGGCATGGGTGTTTTGCTGGATGTTCTCATGAATATTTGCAGGCACCGGAGGTTGCTAGACCATCCACTAGCTCCTTGTAATGGTGGGAACCATGGAGGTTCCCACCATTTTTTATTTGTTTATTTTCTGCAATTAAACCTCAATGTCATTAAGTTAAGTTTTGAGTCCTGTGCCAACCTTGTTCGGGGGACGCCAATCCCCCATGGACGTAACAGTACTTTACACATCATTTTGTTATTAAGTTAATGACATTGAAATTTAAGTAGTACCTGAATTTTGACAATCGACAAGTCCTCTGGGAAATTTGTTTTCTTATTTTCTGAGTGTAAGATTTAGGTAGCATATTTTTTTTTGGTTCTTTATCCTGTGACACGTTGTTTTATCACTTGGGTTAATAAATGATGGGAAGGAGAGGTGTATGGCGCAGGATTTTTATCTACCTTATCTTATAAATTATTCCCAACCCGTGGTTGAGGATATAATAATTTTTTGTGTTGCCGTTTTAACCGCAATCATGGTCAGTGCCGAGGGGCAGGCCATTGTTGCCACCCTGCTCGGTGATTCAAGGCAGGGGGCAACGGACAGGTTTCATTTTAATGTTTTTCTGCATATGAGCCTTTTGGGGACCCTCTGTTTTTTTATTGCCGGTTTCGGCTGGGCAAAAAGGATTGATGTTGATATGGGACGATTCAAGAAATTTCCGGTTTTGTCTCTTATTTTATGCAGATTTTCCGGACCGTTCGCCAATCTTCTTATGGCAAATATTGCGGCGAGCCTGGCCTGGATTCTTGGGAAATGGGGGGTGGAAGACAAGGTTTTTTCGACAATTGTCGTGGTCAATATCTCGGTGGCGGTTTATAGCCTGCTGCCGATTACGCCTCTGCCTGGAGCGGCTGTCTGGTCGCTGATGGGTTCTGTTAGCAAGGACTGGAACTGGTTAAGGAAATATGCCTCTATCCTTGCTCCCTATTGCCTGGTCCTCGGCTTTCTTATCATCAGGTTGAGTGGTTGGGACGGTGTGAGTTCGTTTTTTAACCCGATTGTTTTATCAATTACATCTTTTATTTTACATTTTTGATACCCTCCTTTTGGGCAAGGGCTCAAGTTAGGATTTGCCGGTCATACGAATGGAGAGTCATGCTATTTGGCCAACTCACTAAAGCGGCAGGTCAGAATAAGATCTCCGTCCTCGTATTGGGTTGTTACCTTGTAGGGCAGTGTTTTAAAAAGGTTTATCATTGCCTTGTTACTGGGGAAGGTAAACGCTGTTAGACCGCCTATGCCATTCTCCCTAGCGGCGGCGGCCAATTTTTTGAGGAAGAATGTACCCAGTCCTTTTCCCTGGTAATCTTCACTTACCGAGAATGCCACTTCCGCGAGATTTTCGTCGTGTAGTTTCATGCTTTCGGCAATGGCTATGATACGACCGAAGCCGAATTCTCCGACGACCGCGACAAGGGTGAGGTCGTTGACATAGTCAACCTGGGATCTACTCTCCATTTCCGCCCGGGCGAAGATGGTTTTTTGGCAGAAAAATCTTGAAAGCACATCTTCCTTGGGGAGGCTGTAATAATGCTCCTGAATGCGACGTTCATCAACCGGTTTGGCAGGTCGTATGATGATTTTTTCCCCGTCAATATAGAGAGTCTCTTCGAGTTTAATGGGATATACGGCCTTTGCCGCATCTTTGAGTGTTCTTTCCTGGCCGATAAAACCTCTTTGTTTGGCGGCTTCAAAAAGTTCGTCTCTGAAATTAGGGTGGGCTATACTTATCATGGCCATGGCGCGTTCTTGGATACTCTTGCCAAAGAGATTTATGGCCCCATATTCCGAGACCACGTAATGCACATCGCCCCTCGGGACAACAATGACGTCATCGTTGAGCTGGGGGACAATGTTTGAGACAAGGTTGTTCTTGTCTTCGTTTGTGGAAAATAGCATCAGGATGGATTTACCCCCTGGGGAGCGTCGCGCGCCCCGCACGAAGTCAGGAATGCCTGAGACGCCGGCAAAACGGGTTGTGGCCGAGGCTTCGGTCGAAACCTGCCCGGTCAGATCCATTGTCTTGGCAACGTTCATGGATACCATTTTATTATGCCTGGATATAACAAAAGGATTGTTTACGTAATCGGACGGGTGAAAATCCACTGCCGGGTTATCATTAAGGAATTCATAGAGATTATGGTTGCCGATTGCCATTGATGCCACCATCTTGCCTTCATTGAGACCTTTTTTATGGTTGTTTATATTGCCGGTGGCGTAAAGACGCATGATATCGTCGGTTAAAAACTGGGAGTGGACCCCCAGGTCATTTTTTTGTGACAAACCTTGAACTGTTGCCTGGGAGGCTGCGTCAAGACCGATTTGCAGGGTGGACCCATCTTCGATCAGGTGGGCTATATGGCTGCCGATCAGTTTGGCCGAAGAAGATGGTTTGCTGGAGGGCGGTACCAGCAGCAATTCTTCTTCATATTCGACAATAAGATCGATATCATTGACATGGATGAAACTCTGGCCCATAACCCTCGGCATTTTGGGGTTCATTTGGGCAATGACAAAATCAGCGGATCGGGCGGCCGCCATGGTGACGTCGACGGAGATGCCGAGACTCATCCAGCCGAAATCGTCGATGGGAGAAACCTGGATCAAGGCTACGTTTAACGGGAGCTTGCGGGTAATAAACAGGCTCGGTACATCCGACATATTCATGGGCGTGATGAAACGTTGCTGCTTGTTAATCGACTCCGGCTTGGTTGAACCTAGATATATGGATCTGATATTGAGATTTGTGTCCTTGGTCCTGTCTGCGATGGCGGTTAAAGAAGCGGTCTCTCTTCCTAAAAGTCTTACTATTTCAAGCCCACTGAGGTTGTTTGTTTTTTCGACAAGTTGCTGGACTAAAATCTGTGGTTCGCCGCAACCGGAACCGATGAAAACCCGCTGGCCCGAGCGAATTCGTGAAATGGCCTGTTCCGCATTGACACGTTTTTCCAGATAAGCGTCCGCCCAGTATTGAGAATTTGGCATTTTGACTCCTTGCTGATTTATTTGACGGTTGGATTACCGGGGTATAATGATGAACCCGCAAATTCCAATTTCTCTCTTACCACCAACCTGCGTTTAATCTTATCTTAGACATTATTCAATAACAACCAATTTTGTCTGCGGGCAGGTAGTTTCTAACAAAATAAAGGATTTTGTGAAGATTTCGAAGTGATGGCGGGAAAAGAATCTCATTATAAGAATATGCATCGAAATCGAAAACGGAGTGAGGTTGCAAGGAGATTGCGAATGGCCGGCTGGCAGGTAAGGGTAGATTTTCCACCTCGTTTACGGAAATGCATTCAATATGCATGAACAATATATGAAAAAAAATGATAATTCTTGAAATTGCGACCGGTGCTAAAAGATATTCCGCCGGGATCCAGAAAAATTATTCATAATAATTATAAAGGGAACTCTGTTGAAAACTGCCAATAACATATTAATCTAACAATATAAAATATGTTTTGTATTGTTACATGTGCAAGGTTTGGGTATGGGAACAATAGGCCTTGATTATGGAGGTTGATACTTGAGATTGTCTGTGTTGCAGTAACAATGTTCTGCTGGTAACTATTCTGTGAATAGTTATTTATAAAATATGCTATTAATACAAATAGTTATGCTGTAATATCTTAAATAACAATAGATTTTTATTTCCTCTATTATGGAAAATAAAATCTATTTTCTAAATCCCACTATATTTAGTTATCATATTGAATATAAACGAAAAATATTTATACATGTTGATATGCTATTAATGGTAGTGTAACAATGTTAAATATATTGCTTGAAGATTATTCTGCTATGAAGTATACAGAGCAGTGGAGACTGGTGGATGGATTAAAATTCAGACCAAAAGGAGTGATTATGACTAGTTTTGATGCGGTGTTTCAAAGTAGTGTTGAAAATCCTGAGGCGTTTTGGGCAGAAGCGGCAAAGAGTATTACCTGGTACAAGGATTACGATAAGGTTTTAGATGCTTCTAATCCTCCTTTTTACAAGTGGTTCCCGGGCGGCAAGATGAATACCTGTTACAATGCCATCGATCGCCACGTGGAAAATGGTCGCGCCGATCAGGCTGCGATTATTTATGATAGTCCGGTTACCAATACCATTACCAAAATTACCTATAAAGAGTTGTTGGAAAAAGTGTCCAAATTTGCCGGAGCTTTGGCCAGTCAAGGAGTTTCAAAAGGTGATACGGTCGTTATATACATGCCTATGATTCCCGAGGCCGCGGTGGCCATGCTGGCCTGCGCCCGTTTGGGAGCTATTCATTCGGTTGTTTTTGGCGGTTTCGCCCCCCATGAGCTGGCCATCAGGATTGATCATGCTCAACCTAAAGTGATTGTTACCGCCTCCGGTGCCATCGAAGGGAAAAAGACTCTTGAATATAAACCACTGGTGGATAGTGCCATTGAGCAATCCACCCACGAGGTGAACAAGGTCATTCTTTTTCAACGCGATATCGTTAAGTCGACCATGATTGAAGGTCGTGATCTTGACTGGCAAGAGCTTGTCAGTAAAAGCGAGCCCGTCGGTTGCGTTGAAGTGGATGCCACTGACCCCCTTTACATTCTCTATACATCCGGTACCACGGGAATGCCCAAGGGCGTTCTCCGGGATAACGGCGGTCATGCCGTTGCCCTCTACTGGACGATGAAAAATCTCTACGATATTGACCCCGGAGACGTATGGTGGTCTGCCTCCGATGTCGGTTGGGTGGTTGGTCATTCTTACATCGTTTACGCCCCGTTGCTGCAGGGCTCAACAACAGTTTTTTATGAAGGTAAGCCGATTGGTACACCCGATGCTGGGGCATTCTGGAGGGTGATATCCGAGCATAAGGTGAAGGCTTTATTTACCGCACCAACAGCTTTTAGAGCCATTAAAAAGGAAGATCCCGAAGGGAAGCTGTTTAAAAATTATGATGTGTCCTGTTTTGAATGTTTATATCTGGCTGGTGAAAGAACAGATCCTGATACCCTGCACTGGGCCGAAGATCTGATCAAAGTTCCCATTATTGATCACTGGTGGCAAACTGAGACCGGTTGGGCGATTGTCGGTAACTGTCGCGGTATTGAAGAATTACCGGTGAAGGAGGGCTCTCCGACCAAACCAATGCCCGGTTACGATGTGCAGATCGTAGATGATGCGGGTGAGGTGTTGCCCCATAGCACCGAGGGGAATATTGTTGTTAAGCTGCCCCTGCCCCCCGGCACGTTGACGACTCTTTGGAGAAATGATGAAAGGTATATAAAATCTTATATGACCAAATTCCCCGGCTATTATGAGACTAGTGATGGTGGTTATATTGACGAAGACGGTTACGTCTACGTGATGGGCCGTATGGATGATGTTATCAATATTGCCGGTCATAGACTTTCCACGGGGGCCATGGAAGAGATTATTTCCAATCATCCCGATGTCGCGGAGTGTGCGGTATTCGGCGCTGATGATCAGTTGAAGGGACAGCTTCCCATTGGCCTGTTTGTTGTTAAGGCCGGTGTCACTCGGGATGGCGAGGAAATTAAAAATGAACTCGTTAAAATGGTACGTGATTCCATTGGTCCTATTGCCTGTTTTAGAGATGCGTGTCAGGTGCCCAGGCTTCCAAAGACACGGTCCGGTAAAATTTTACGGGGAACAATGCGTTCTATTGCCAACAGTAAGGAATATAGGATGCCGTCAACCATAGATGATCCCGCCATCTTGTCAGAGATAACCGAATACCTGGCCAAGATGGGCTATGGTAAAAAATAGGTTGAGTTGAAGTGGGCAGCTGTCGGATTGACAGCTGCCCTTTTTCGTGAAAAATAGGGGTCGGGTGATGACCTGACACCGTTAGCGAGGATATTTTTTTTATGAAGATCCACGAGTATCAGGCGAAAGAGTTATTTCGAAAATACAAGGTACCAACTCCTGAAGGTGGGGTCAGCACCACTGTGCAGGGAATTGAAAAAATTGCCGCCGACCTCGGGTTGCCGGTTGCGGTAAAGGCTCAGATTCATGCCGGAGGAAGGGGTAAGGGTGGCGGAGTTAAGATTGCTGGCAGTGGTGATGAAGTTCGCCGGGCTGCTGAGGCGATTTTGGGCATGACCCTCGTCACAAAACAGACCGGGCCGGAGGGGCGCTTGGTTAAAACTGTATTGGTTGAGAAAGGGGTCGGCATAAAAAAAGAGTTATACCTCTCTTTTATTCCCGATCGCGGTAGTGCCACGGTGACCATTGTTGCCAGTCAAGACGGCGGTATGGATATTGAGGATGTTGCGGCAAAATCCCCGGAGAGAATTATTAAAGTGGCGGTTAATCCGCTTATTGGCATAAGAAGTTATCATATTCAGCAGGTTATGTTTGGTCTTGAGCTTGAAAAACCGTTGATGAAAGAGTTCGCGGCCCTGCTGAGGAACCTGTACAATCTTTTTGTCGACTATGATTGTTCAATGGTGGAAATAAATCCGTTGATTATCACGGACGATGACAAAATTATTGCTTTGGATGCCAAGGTGGATATCGATTCAAACGCGCTTTTCAGACATCCTGATGTCGTCGCCATGCATGACCCCAACGAAGATGATCCCGCAGAGGCGGAGGCCGCCAAGTTTAATCTGAACTATATTAATCTTGACGGAAACGTGGGCAATATGGTTAACGGGGCCGGTCTTGCCATGGCCACCATGGATATTATTAAACAGGCTGGCGCCGATCCCGCAAATTTCCTCGATGTCGGGGGTGGTGCAGATGCGGAAATGGTTGAAAACGGTTTCCGTATTATTCTCAGTGACTCCAAAGTAAAGGGTATTTTGATTAATATTTTTGGTGGAATTCTTCGCTGTGACGTTCTGGCTCAGGGAGTTGTGCAAGCCGCTGAAAAAGTCAAGTTATCTGTACCGGTGGTGGTGCGTATGGAAGGCACCAATGTTGAAGAGGGGCGCAGGATTTTGAGCGAATCCGGTTTGAAGTTGATAAATGCTACTGATCTCGCTGATGCGGCTAAGAAAGTTGCTGAAATAGTAGCTTAAATAAAATTAAATTATTCGTAACCCGAATCAACCTATTCGAACGATTCCAAAAAGAAATAGAGTGCGCCGTTGTCGTCGGACATCTTGTAACAAGATGGGAATTTAATGTTTCTTGGCGCTTGTTTATACAGTTATGGGTCGGTTGGTATCTGGTATCGGGTGGAACAGTGTATATCAAAAATAGTGTAATAGCGCGATAAGCATATTGATACGATGATTATGCGGGCCGTTGGAAGGGAGATGAGGCCTGTCTTATAAAAAGATCATGAGTAATTTTACTTTCAAAGGAAAACAATGAGTATTTTAGTTAATTCCCAAACGCGTGTCCTTGTCCAGGGCATAACAGGTAAGGAAGGTAAGTTTCATACGCAACAGTGTATCGCCTACGGTACCAATGTGGTTGCCGGTGTTACCCCTGGAAAGGGCGGTCTAAAGATGGATGCGGTACCCGTTTTCAATACGGTCCGGGAGGCCATTAAAGAAACGGGGGCCAACGCTTCAATGATTCTTGTACCGCCGCCTTTTGCGGCGGACGCCATTCTGGAAGCGGTGGATGCCGGGATTGATTTGGTTGTTTGCATAACGGAGGGTGTGCCCGTACTTGATATGATGAGGGTAAAAAATTATCTGGCCCGGAAAAAAACTAGGCTTATCGGGCCCAATTGTCCCGGAATCATCACTCCGGGAGAGTGTAAAATTGGTATTATGCCTGGTCCCATTCACACCGCCGGTGGGCCGGTGGGTGTTGTCTCCCGTTCCGGAACCCTTACCTACGAGGTTGTCCATCAACTTTCCGAAGTGGGGTTGGGGCAGACTACTTGTATCGGTATAGGTGGAGATCCGGTTAACGGCACGGGATTTATAGATTGTTTGAAAGAATTTAATGCTGATCCAGAAACCGAGGCCGTGGTCATGGTCGGTGAAATTGGTGGTAATGCTGAAGAAGAGGCATCGGAATGGATTAAAGAAAATATGAAGAAGCCGGTTGTTGGTTTTATTGCCGGTTTAACCGCCCCTCCGGGACGGAGGATGGGTCACGCAGGGGCCATAGTTAGTGGTGGACAGGGTACCGCTTCTGCGAAAATAGAGGCTATGCAGCGTTGTGGTCTCTATGTTTGTGAAGACCTGGGTTCGCTTGGTAAATTGTGTAAAGAGGCGTTTTCGTAGGAATTCGTCAATACCTTCTTTACATTCTTTTTGAGGAATTAAACTTTGTAATGGTGTGTGTCCCGCGCCCCAGAACAGTGTATCGTCGCTTTGCAAGGGAACAGAGGAAAAACAGATCCAAGGAGAAGGCATGGATACCAATGATCAACTGGATAAATTGAAGAAACTGAGAGCCGAAGCTAAACTCGGAGGCGGTCAGGCGAGGATAGACAAGCAACATGCAAAGGGCAGTATGACCGCAAGGGAGCGAATCGATCTCCTTTTGGATAAGGGGTCTTTTGAGGAATTCGACATGTTTAAAACCCATAGGTGCAGGGATTTCGGCATGGAGAAACAGATATATCCCGGCGATGGTGTTGTCACTGGTCATGGGCGGATAGATGGGCGGATTGTTTATGTTTATGCCCAGGATTTTACGGTACTGGGTGGCTCTCTTTCGGAAACATTTGCAGAAAAAATCTGCAAAATAATGGACCTGGGTATGAAGAACGGTGCTCCGGTAATCGGTTTAAATGATTCCGGGGGCGCCCGTATTCAGGAAGGTATTGAGAGTTTGGCGGGTTATTCCGAAATTTTCCAGAGAAATGTTATGGCATCCGGCGTGGTGCCGCAGATCTCTGCGATCTTTGGTCCATGCGCCGGCGGCGCCGTCTATTCACCGGCGTTGACCGATTTTGTTATCATGGTCCAGAATCAATCGTATATGTTTTTAACCGGACCTAAAGTTGTAAAATCCGTAACCCATGAAGACGTAACGACAGAGGCATTGGGTGGTGCCGCCATGCATGCCAGTAAAAGCGGGGTTACCGATTATCCGGCGACATCGGGGGGTGATGCGATTGAGTATATCCGCAGGCTTCTCTCCTTCCTTCCGCAAAACAATATGGAGAATCCACCCACTATCGGTTGTGATGATCCCCAGGATCGTAAAGCGATGGAACTCAACACTCTCCTGCCGGATAATCCCAATGCCGCCTACGATATGAAGGAAGTAATTTTACAGACGGTGGATAACAGGTATTTCGTTGAAGTAAAAGAAAATTTTGCTCCGAATATTATTGTCGGTTTTGCAAGGTATAATGGTGTAAGTGTCGGGGTTGTGGCTAATCAACCCAAACATCTTTCCGGAGTATTGGATATCGATTCATCGGTGAAAGGCGCTCGCTTTGTTCGTTTTTGTGATTGTTTTAATATTCCCCTCGTTACCTTTGTTGACGTCCCCGGTTTTTTACCGGGGACGGCCCAGGAATATGGTGGTGTTATTAGAAATGGTGCTAAAATACTTTACGCCTATGCCGAGGCGACTGTGCCGAAAGTAACGGTGATTACCAGGAAGGCTTACGGCGGTGCATATTGTGTAATGTCTTCAAAACATCTCAGGGGGGATATTAACTATGCCTGGCCCAGCGCTGAAATTGCGGTGATGGGTGCCAAAGGTGCGGTGGGAGTTCTTTACGGCAGGGAGGCGGCCAAAAAAGATGATCCCAAAGCTTTTTTTGCCGAAAAAGAAGAAGAATATCAGGCCAAGGTGGCCAACCCGTACGTTGCTGCACAACGCGGCTATATAGACGATATTATTGAACCGGCAAATACCAGGGCCAGAATTATTTCCTCCTTGGAATTGTTGAAGAACAAGAGGGATACCAACCCCATGAAAAAACATGGGAATATTCCTCTTTAAAGGGTTATGGAAAGATAACTGTTTGTCATAATTGATGGTGTTGATCTATTTTCACCGATAATGGTATTTCCCTTTTAAATGGTTAGGGTTACCGTGGGGGGAAGCAAGGAGATTGATATGGCTGTAAAAATATTCATTCAACGTAAGGTAGTGAACGAGAATCTGACGGAATTATCCCTGTTGTTACGTAAGTTAAGGGTCTTGACACTGGAACAACCGGGTTATATTTCAGGGGAAACGCTGAACAGGATAGATAAGAAAAACGAGAGCATGGTTATCAGTACCTGGCGCTCGGTCGAGGATTGGAATGCATGGGTGAATAATCCGAAACGCACGGAAATTCAACACCAGATCGATTCTCTTCTTGGTCAGGAAACGGAATATGCAATGTATAATGTCTGATTTTCTGTCGTGTGGATAATGAAAGATGTTAATTATCCATAACGTTGGTTTTACTCGGTGTAATTAAACAACTATTTAAAGGGTGAATTATGGCAGGCAAAAAGAAAAAGGTTGCCGCTGCCTTAGCAGCCGTAAGGCTTTATCTTCAGGATGAGGAAAATATGGCCCGGGGGGAAGAGATGACGGAAGTTGACCCGGCAAAGTTTGAATGCAGTCAATGGGGGCATAGTGGCCGCCAGGAAATGATGGCAATGCGTAGATTAGTGCAACTGAGAACATTCACGCGTTTTTAACAGATCAAGTAAGAGCTTTACAGACTAGGCGATAGGAGACAAAAGGATGAGTGATCAAGTAAAAATAACCGCATTGGATTATTCTGCAGATCGACCAAAGGCTAAGAATCCTGTGAAGATAATGGACTTATCCCTGCGTGACGGGCATCAGTCCTTGTTTGCCACGAGGGGCCGCACCGAGGATATGATTCCGGTTGCCGAGATGATGGATGAGATCGGCTTCTGGGCCATCGAAACGTGGGGTGGGGCGACTTTTGACACCATGCACCGTTTTTTAAACGAGGATCCATGGCAGCGTTTGAGGACGTTGAAGCGTTATATTAAAAAGACTCCGTTTTCCATGTTGTTGCGGGCGCAGAATCTGGTCGGCTACAGAAACTATGCCGACGATCTCGCCCATGCTTTTGTGGAAAGGGCCGCAGAAAACGGCATGGATATATTCAGGACATTTGATGCGTTAAACGATTATCGGAATTTTGAAACCGTAGTCGAGCAGATTAAAAAATGTGGTAAACATTTTCAAGGCTGTATCTGTTATACCCTTACGGAGCCACGCCTGGGAGGAGAGGTATATAATCTTGAATATTACACAGACAGGGCGAAATCCCTTGAAGATATGGGTGCCGATTCCGTGTGCATCAAAGATATGGCTGGTCTCCTTGCTCCCTATGACGCCTATCCGTTAATTAAGGCAATGAAGGAAGTTGTTAAAATTCCGATCCATCTGCATAGTCATTTTACCTCCGGCATGTCCCCCATGACCCACCTTAAGGCAATTGAGGCCGGGGTGGATATAATCGATACCTGCATGACGCCATATGCGTACAGAACATCCCATGCGGCTGTGGAACCGCTTGTTATGGCCCTGTTGGGAACCAATCGTGATACGGGTTTCGATATTAGGAAGTTGGCGGCGATTAATGAAATTCTTGAAAAGGAAATCCTACCAAAATATAAACATCTACTGGATGATTCAAAGGTCTCTATCATTGATATCAATGTCCTTCTGCACCAGACACCGGGTGGTATGTTGTCAAATCTTGTCAATCAGTTAAGGGAAATGGACGCACTGGATAAGATTGACGAGGTGTATAAAGAGTTGCCGAGGGTGCGCAAGGATCTGGGGCAAATTCCCTTGGTGACTCCGACAAGTCAGATAGTTGGGGTGCAGACTGTAAATAATGTGTTGCATGATACCCCCGATGAAAGATACAAGATGATCACCGGTCAGGTGAAAGATCTTTGCTATGGTCTTTACGGTAAGACCGCTGTGCCCATAAATGCCGAACTACAGGAAAAGGCGTTAAAGGGATATCCCCGTGGTGAGGAACCTATCACCTGTAAGCCGGCGGATGTGTTGGAACCGGAGTTGGAAAAGGCCAAGGAAGAGATAGGCGATCTGGCCGTGGATCTCGATGACCTTATTCTCTACGCCCAGTTTCCCGTAACCGGGCGTAAGTTCCTGGAGTGGAAATATGGTAAATCGGAACCGCCCGAAAGTGTTAAGCCGATAACACTCGAAGATGTGAAGAAGAAAGATGAAATTATTAAAAAGGCAAAAGAAGGAAAACTGATAGAACCCAAGGAAGACGAGCCGCCTAAGTCACAAAATTTGCGAACTTTTAACGTCTTTGTTGATAAGGAATATTTCAGCGTTGAAGTTGATCCGACCGGGGATGCGCCGGTGTTGTCTGCAGCTGCACCACCGGTTGCCGCACCACCGGTTGCGGCGGCGCCCGTTGCTGCAAGTCCGGTTAAGGAGCCTGAACCGGCAGCCGCTGTAACCGACGGAACCCTGCTGTTGGCACCAATGCCGGGTATGATAGTCAAGTATGAAAAGAGTGATGGCGACAGTGTTAAAAAGGGTGACACCGTGGTTATCCTAGAGGCTATGAAAATGGAAAACAGCCTAACTGCTCCCTGTGACGGTACTGTACAGGGCGTCAAGTTCGGCAGCGGTGATACCGTCTCTAAGGGTGCGGTTCTTTGTGTTATTTCGTAGCAATCCCGCCTGGCTGATAGTCTATATTCCCATACTCGGGTGGTAATTCGGGTGTGGGAATTTTGTTGTTGTTTTTACAGACGGGTAGACAATATATTTAACCTTTTTTATTCTATCTTATTATAATTTAACACCGAAAATGACCGGTAAGCTGGTATAAGTGGCTTGTTGCTGTTATTAGCATACGGGTTTTATGGTCTATTATTTCTTGTTTTTTATTACGACTTTTACGGAGTAAGGCACTAAATGATGTCTCTTATATTTTCGGCGAACTTGTAGATTGATAACTCCGGGTATTTGTAACACAATATTTGATATTTTTATACTCTGCGTGTGTTGTTTAGGTTTAAATTAAAAATAGTGTGGACTAGCCATGATAATTAAAACATTAAATGGTTGTATACCCAGTTACGGCAGAGCTTGTTTTTTTGCGGAAAATGCGGTTCTTGTTGGCGATGTCGTCCTTGGAGATGAATGTTCAGTCTGGTATAACAGCGTTTTGCGTGGTGATGTCCACTATATACGCATCGGCAACAGGGTGAATATTCAGGACGGTGCGGTTGTCCATTGTACCTATAAAAAATTCCCGGTAAATATAGATAATAACGTGTCAGTTGGGCATAACGCAATTGTACATGGTTGTACCATTTGCGATAATGTCCTGGTGGGAATGGGCGCTATCGTGATGGATGATTGCGTTGTCGAAAGTAATACAATTATTGCCGCAGGGGCCGTGGTTACCCAGGGAACGAAGGTTGAGGGCGGTGCCATTTATGCCGGGGTTCCCGCCAGAAAGATAAAGGAGATCAGTGCGGAACTTATCTCCGGCGAAATTAAAAGAATTGCGGAAAATTACATAAAATACGCGGGCTGGTATAAAGAAGATCCGTCCCGTCCGTAATTTAATCAGTCATTTAAATTCAGTAATCGGCTGTTTGCAGAAGAAGATGTGAGTAGTTAGTGTCTGTCCATGGATGAGCAATTTTGCACTAAATCGAGGCGCTTGATGAATTTAACCACAGGCATATATGCGATATCTCGATGTCTCGTACCTCGCTTTATCGAAGGATTAAATTTTTGAAAGCAACGAAGAGTTAGGGAAAATGGCCATTTATGGACAGGCACTAATCAACTCGGGATTTATGATGATTCGCAAAATTGATCTAATGCGGGGTTGTCGGTTTTTCTATATCGGGAAGAAATTGCAGAAGGGCATCCGCCGCGGCCGTGGGGGATGTCTTTTTTGCCTCAACATCCACTTTTAACTTAGCAAGTGTTCTTTTTACATCGGGGGTGTTGTAAAACCATTGGCGCAACCCTTCATCCAGAAGAAAAGACATCCAGTCCAGGGCCTGTTTCTTTCTTTTTATTTCCATTTCTCCACACTGTATGAGTTTGGTGCGGTGTTTTTTTATTGTTGACCAGATTTCATCTATTCCCGTGCCGTTGATGGAACTGCACGTGAGAACAGGCGGCGACCAGTTTGGGCTACTGGGCATCAACATATGCAGGGCCGTTTCATACTCTTTTCGAGCTGTTTCCGCCCGTTGGATATTATCTCCGTCCGCCTTGTTAATAACAATTGCGTCGGCGACTTCGAGCACTCCCTTTTTTATGCCCTGCAGTTCGTCACCCGCCCCGGCAATCATCAGTACCAAAAAGAAGTCGACCATGGAAGAAACAGTTGTTTCCGACTGACCCACACCCACGGTTTCTATAATGACAATATCGTATCCGGCGGCTTCACAGACCAGCATTGTTTCCCTTGTTTTTCTACCGACACCGCCAAGGGTACCACTGGAGGGGGAGGGACGGATAAATGCCCGCTCGTTCACAGCCAGGTGTTCCATCCGCGTTTTATCGCCGAGGATTGATCCGCCGCTGCGGCTGCTGCTGGGGTCAATTGCAAGGACTGCAACCCTATGACCGATCTCCGTTAGTTTAGTGCCGAATGATTCAATATAGGTGCTTTTCCCGGCCCCTGGAACTCCGGTAATACCAATGCGGATACCCTTCCCGGTGTAGGGGAGAAGAAGGTTGACTATTTTTCTGGCAAGTTTTTGGTGGTCGGGGAGGGTGCTTTCTATGAGCGTTATGGTTCTGGCCAGGGTGAGGCGATCATGCTTGAGGATCCCTTCAACATATTCATCGGGGTTTTTTAACATTGCATGGCTCATAAAAGATTGGTGCGCGTAGGATTTCTAATTGAATCTTGCACGTAAAATATGAGAAAATAAATTATGGTGTTGAGATCAATACACTTAATAGATGACATTGATCAGCAAGTTGGTAAAAACGCAAAACACAACGAATCCGGCAACAAAGCGAGGGGAAGTTGCCGGATCCATTGTGGTCCTGCATCGTTTTAGTTGAGATATTTTTCTTCCAGTAACGACAAGGTTTTACCAGCGGATTCGGGGATGGGCGTACCAGGTCCGAAAACAGCTTTGACACCATTGTCAAAGAGGAAGTCATAATCACCAGGTGGAATAACCCCCCCGGCCACGACCAGAATTTCCTCACCACCCGCCTTTTTCAGTTCGTTTATCAGGGCCGGGATAAGGGATTTATGACCCGCGGCGAGGCTGGAGGCGCCAACGACGTGTACATCATTTTCAATGGCCATTTTTGCAGCTTCTTCCGGTGTCTGAAACATGGGGCTGATATCGACATCAAAGCCCAGGTCGGCGTAGGCGCTGGCAATTATCTTAAAACCTCGATCATGACCGTCCTGTCCCATTTTGGTTACCAGTAACCGGGGCCGCCTTCCTTGTTTTTCAAGGAAGGCAGCGGTTCTTTCTTTTATTGCATCGATGGAGCCGCTATCGCCTTTATATTCAGATGAATATGCCCCGGATATACAGCGGGTGGTTGCCACAAACCTTCCGAAAACACTCTCCATGGCATCGGATATTTCGCCGATGGTGGCCCGGGCCCGTACGGCTGGTAAGGCCATTTCAAGAAGATTACCATCATTTTCGGCGGCCCGGGTGAGGTCGGCAAGAGCTTTATCGACTGCGTCCTGGTCGCGGTCGGCCTTTATCTGTTTTAGTCTTGCGACTTGTTCATCTCTTACGGTGGAGGGTACTTCCCGGACATCAAAGTCAATTTTCTCATCGTCGAGGGTATATTTATTGACGCCGACTATGACATCAAGCCCCTGGTCGATAAGGGCCTGTTTCCTGGCCGCTGATTCCTCGATACGCATTTTCGGCATACCGGTTTCAATGGCCTTGGCCATGCCGCCCAGCTGTTCAATTTCATCTATGATCTTTTGTGCTTCGTTGATAATACTGTTGGTAAGGGATTCGATATAGTAAGAGCCGCCAAGGGGGTCGATGACATGGCAGATCTGGGATTCTTCCTGGATAATAATCTGAGTATTTCTTGCTATCCGGGCGGAAAAATCGGTCGGTAGACCAATTGCCTCATCGAAGGAATTGGTGTGCAGGGATTGGGTACCGCCAAGTACCGCCGTCATGGCTTCAAGGGTTGTGCGAATGACGTTGTTATATGGATCCTGTTCAGTGAGACTCCAGCCCGATGTTTGACAATGGGTGCGCAGCATGGATGATTTCGGGTTTTTCGGGTTGAACTGACTCATCAGGCGATGCCATAGAAAACGAGCAGCCCTGAGCATGGAAATATCCATGAAGAAATTCATGCCAATGCCGAAGAAAAATGACAATCTAGGCGCAAATGTATCGATATCCATACCACTGTTAAGGGCGGCTTTAACGTATTCAACACCGTCCGCCAGGGTAAAGGCGGTTTGCAGAACACTGTTTGCACCGGCCTCCATCATGTGATAGCCGCTGATGCTGATGGTATTGTATCTCGGCATGTTTTTGGAACAGAATTCCATGATATTGGAGATAATCCGCATCGATGGGCCCGGTGGATAGATATAGGTGTTCCTCGTAAGATATTCCTTTAATATATCGTTTTGGATAGTTCCAGATAGTTGATCGTGGCTGACGCCCTGTTCTTCAGCGGCAACTATGTAACCGGCAAGTATGGGAATAACGGCGCCATTCATGGTCATGGATACGGACATTTTATCCAAAGGGATGCCGTCGAATAGAATTTTCATATCTTCGACTGAATCTATTGCAACACCAGCCTTTCCAATATCCCCCGATACCCTTGGATGGTCTGAATCGTAGCCACGGTGGGTAGCCAGGTCAAAGGCCACGGAGAGCCCTTTTTGCCCGGCGGCAAGGGCTTTATGGTAGAATTCGTTTGATTCTTTGGCCGTGGAGAATCCTGCATACTGCCTTATTGTCCATGGTCTGCCGGCATACATAGTGGCCATGGGGCCGCGCACATAGGGTGCCATCCCCGGCAGGCTGTTTGTTGCCTCCATTCCCTCAAGGTCTTCAGCCGTGTACAGTGGTTTAATATTGATGCCTTCCGGGGTCATCCAGTTGAGTTTATCAACTGACTTGCCCTTCATTTGTTTTGAGGCGAGCTCGCTCCATTTTTGATATTCAGGATGTTTTGACATTGTTTGATTCCTCTCTTGCATAAAACGTCACATCCCCTGGCAGGGGGAAAAGGTGACATTGTTACGAACGTTCACATAGCTCCACCAGTACGCCACCGGTGGCCTTCGGGTGAAGAAAAGCGATTTTAGCGCCGCCGGCACCGATGCGGGGTTGCTGGTCGATGAGTTGCACGCCCTTTTCCTTAAGTTCAGCCAGGGCCTCTTCAATATCGGCGACACGAAAGGCAACATGTTGAAAGCCCGTCCCCTTTTTTTCGATGAATTTGGCAACAGGTCCGTCGGCTGATGTGGATTCAAGTAATTCAACTTCGCTTTCACCCACCGGGAAAAAGGCCGTCGTAACCTTCTGTGTCTCAACCGTTTCGGAACCTTCGAATTTCAGTCCGAGAACGTCAGACCAGAAGTTTTTGCCGTCATCAATTGTGTTAACGGCGATTCCCAAATGATCAATTTTCAGTATTTTCATTTAATCCTCCCAAAAAACGGCGTAGAGCTCTTTTTATACCAACAGGGTATAAGTTTCGTAGGAGCTGATGACGCCACGGCAGCAGGCACACAGCTCCACTCAGTTTTAATTTCCCAAATAACAACCCTTGTCAACCATTGCCGGGGCCGATTTTATTTGAGTTCTCAGTTGTTGATTTTTGTGGTGTATCGGGGTTGGCCATTCCCTGCCAGACCATTTCAAACATGGTATTGGCCTGGGCCGATAAACTTTCATTTTGTCCCCGCAGGATCCACATAAAAAAACTGCGCTGTACAAAACCCATGAGAAAATCAAGAAGAATTGCGGCACTGACATGGGGATTTAAAGCACCTTCTTCCTGGCCCTGCCGGAATACATCAATCATCAGGGACATCATTCTCGGTTGAGCGAATGTTTCGTCTGCCATCCAGGTTTTCATGGGCAGGGTCATAAAAACAATTCGCCCCAATCCTTCGTGTCTCTCGTAATAATCGAGCTGCAGCCAAAAGACTTTGCGAAGTTTTTCCTTGAGATTTTCAATTCCCTGCAGGTGGTCTATGATGCGGTCGGTTAATTTGCCCATCCAGATATCGACGAAAGCAAAAACCAACCTCTCTTTACTCCCATAATGTTTGTAAATGGTTGTAAAACTGACACCGGCCTTATTGGCAATTTCTCTAATGGAGGCCCTGTGGAAATCGGATTGGGCAAAGACCTCCAGCACGGCGCGTTCAAGTCTTTTATGTATATCTTCGTTTAAATCATCTAACATTGTTACTGTCGTGTTGATTTTTAGAGTGATTTGCAGTGATATTTTGCTTATCTAGTTGACTTATTGTGCTTGTAGTGGCTGGAGAAAAAACATTGTGTAGTGTTGTTATTGCTGTTTAATAATAAATAACATAACGAAATTATTTAGAATAAATAGTATGGCCGACTCTGTTCTTCTGGCAGCTGATAACAACGTTACGCTCTAAGTTGTAATGCATTGTTATCTTCTTTTCAAGTAAAAAGCAGTTGTTTCGTTATCGGGGGGTAATTTTATGATTTTTGGTTGGTGAAATAACCGTGGGATGTCTTAGTCGACAATCGTATGAAAATGTATTATCAGCCCGCCCTTTGTTACCTTTAAAGGTAACAAAGGGCTAAAGTAACCAGCATGGGCTGGAGCAAATTCTCAGACCACAGCTACAACAAACAATGAAAGTGATTCAAGAGTGAAACCACTTTCAGATAAAAGGAATTATAGACGACGGTTGGGATGTTTGGAAAAAGCTGTATCATTTACCAAACAATGAAAGCAGTACACCGGCAGAAACCGCCGAACCTATAACTCCCGCGACATTGGGGCCCATGGCATGCATTAATAGAAAGTTGGATGGATCATCTTTCTGGCCCACGACCTGAGAAACACGTGCAGCCATGGGTACGGCCGATACGCCGGCTGAGCCGATAAGAGGGTTGATGTTAAGGTTGAAAAACTTATTCATGGCCTTTGCCAATAAGACACCGGAGGCGGTGCCGATAGCAAAGGCTGTAACACCCAGGGCTAAAATGGCTAGGGTCTCTATCTTTAGAAACTGTTCGGCGGTTGCCGTGGCGCCGACGGTTACACCGAGGAAAATAGTAATGATGTTGATAAGGGCGTTCTGGGCGGTATCCTCAAGTCGTCCGACAACACCGCATTCACGAAAGAGGTTGCCCAGCATCAACATCCCGATGAGGGTCGCCGCGGGGGGGACAATTAACGAGACAATGATTGTTACGATCACCGGGAAAATAATTTTTTCCCGTTTTGTCACCTCCCGCAGTTGCACCATCTTAATTTTTCTTTCTTTTTTGGTGGTCAATAAATTCATTATTGGCGGTTGAATAATTGGCACCAACGCCATATAAGAGTATGCGGCAATGGCAATTGGACCAAGGAGATTGGGGGCAAGTTTTGAGGAAAGAAAAATTGCGGTCGGCCCGTCTGCGCCGCCAATTATCCCTATTGAGGCCGCCTCCTGGGCGGAGAAGAGGCCGGAGGCAATGGCGCCTATAAAGGTTATAAAAATGCCGAACTGGGCGGCCGCACCGAGTAACAGGGATTTTGGATTGGCGATCAGCGGCCCGAAATCGGTCATGGCTCCGACCCCCATGAAAATAAGTGGTGGAAATATACCCAAATGATCACCCTGAAAGAGGTAATACAAGAGGCCGCCCGGCTCCACGGTATGGATGGAATTTCCGGCGATTTTCAATACCGGTTCCGCCATCATCTCGGCATAGGGCAGGTTAGTTAACAAAACCCCAAAAGCGATGGGTACCAGTAAGAGTGGTTCGAATTTTTTTACGATGGCGAGATATAGTAACAGGCATGCCACACAGAGCATTACCACCGCACCCGGGGTTAGGCCGTAAAATCCGGTGGATTTTAGAAAATTGAAAAGGGCTGCCGACATTGTAGTTGTCTCCTTGGTAACTTGTATGATGCTGTTTAGCGAGAAGCCGGTTGATCAGTGCCTGGTCGGAACGCTTTGCCGTCCGATATCAATTACGCTGCTGCACTTATTTATTTTTAAAACTGTCCAACTGTGGTCCGCGAATTACTGTTTACGGTCAACATCTTGATTTTCTACGCGTTACGACGATAAAACAGCGAGGGTGTCCCCCGCGTTAACGGATTGGCCTTTGCTTACTTTGATCTCCTGCACTGAACCATCGCATGTCGCCATAATCTCATTTTCCATTTTCATGGCTTCGAGAATAAGGAGGGGTTGTCCCTTTGTTACCCTGTCGCCCGCAGTTACCATTATGTTGAGAACGGTGCCGGGGATGGGGGCGATTATCGTTCCGTCGCCTGCTGGAGCTTGTGATGGCTGGGGCTGGGTGGTTGCCGTGGGTTTGGGGGCAGTTTGCGCCGGAGCGGGAGTCGGCTTGGTCGCCGGTTGTTCATCCACGTTTCGGGCTGTTTCGGAAATTTCTTCTATTGCTACTATGTATTCGTTATTATTAACTATAACTCTAAAATTTTTCATGAATATGTCCCTTGTCGAAATTATAATCTGCTGTTCATCAAATCGGTTATACCTGCAAGACTCCACGGCGAAGTCGATTTTTCTACTTTTTCGATATTTCTAATAATTATGTTATCCACCGATGTTGCCGTTTTCATGGCAATAACGCTGCTTATCACGGCGATTAGTTCGGTGTCGTCATCGGCGCTTTGTATCTCGTTTTCGGTAACGGTCCCGGATGGTCGAGGAACAGAAGCAGGGCTTTTGTCCGCCTTTGAATTAAGAAGAGTGTTCATCCATGTGATGATAAACTGCAGTAATATCAGTGCAAAAAAAGTGATGCCCATCCCAAGTATCACGGTGACAAAACCGGCACTCATCTTTTCCGTTATGGATAATGACTTTATTATGTGCGGATCACTAAATTTAGCTAACAGTTCGCTGACGTTCATGTGGGCTCCTTGGTGTTACAGGGGGATATTACCATGTTTTTTAGACGGTCTTTTTTCGCGTTTTCCTTCAAGCATGATAAAGGCGTCAATGATTCTTTGGCGGGTGGCGCGGGGTTCTATAACATCATCGACAAAACCACGTTCCGCGGCCTTGTAGGGAGTTGCGAATTCAGCCGCATATTCATCTAGTATTTTTTGTTTTGTCGCCTCTTTATCTTCGGCTTTCGCAATATCGTTTTTAAATATTATATTCACCGCACCCTCTGACCCCATTACGGCAATTTCAGCCGTGGGCCACGCGTACACCATGTCGGCACCGAGCGATTTTGAACACATGGCGACGTAGGCACCACCGTACGCCTTGCGGGTAATCAGGGTAATTTTCGGAACGGTGGCTTCACTGTAAGCGTAGAGGATTTTCGCGCCATGGCGAATTATCCCTCCGTATTCTTGGTTGGTTCCCGGCAGAAATCCGGGGACGTCGACTATGGTCAGCAGGGGGATATTAAATGAATCACATGTCCTGATGAACCGAGCCGCTTTGTCTCCACCGTTCATATCAAGGCAACCGGCCATAACATTGGGCTGATTTGCTACTATTCCCACACTTTTACCATTAATTCTGGCATACCCGGTTACTACATTTTTGGCAAAATAGGGGAGATATTCCATAAAATCTCCGTTGTCGACGAGGGGTAGGATTACGTCGAGGATATTATATGGCTTATTGGGGTTTTCGGGAATAAGCGTGTCCAGTTCTGCTAGGTGTTTGTTCGGATCTTCGGTACATAACGCTGCGGGGGGAATCTCCATGCTGTTTGCCGGCAGATATTGTAATAATTTTCTTATATTTTCCAGACATTGTATTTCGGATTCAGCCAGAAAATGGACATTGCCACTGACGCTGTTGTGGGTCATGGCGCCGCCGAGTTCTTCGGCGGTTATAACTTCACCCGTTACCGCTTTAATGACCTGGGGGCCGGTGATAAACATCTGCGATGTTTTATCGACCATAAAAATAAAATCAGTCAGGGCAGGTGAATAAACCGCGCCGCCGGCACAGGGCCCCATGATTGCAGAAATTTGTGGAATAACACCAGAGTATATAGAGTTTCTGAAAAATATATCACCGAAGCCGGATAGGGCATCCACCGCTTCCTGGATCCTGGCGCCACCGGAATCGTTTAATCCCACCATGGGGGCGCCGATTTTGGCGGCACTGTCCATTGCCTTGACTATTTTTTTTGAGTGCATTTCTCCAAGGGCGCCGCCCGTTATTGTAAAGTCCTGGGAATATGCGTAAACAATTCTGTTATTGATCCGGCCATAACCGGTGACCACCGACTCACCTTCGAGTTTAAGTTTATCCATCCCGAACCTGTTACATCTATGCTTGACAAAGGCATCAATTTCTACAAATGTGTTTTCGTCAAAAAGATGAAGCAGTCTTTCCCTTGCAGTCATTTTCCCTTTGGCGTGTTGTTTCTCGATCCTGTCCGGACCGCCTCCTAAGGCAATTTTTTCTTTTTTCTTAAGTAAAAATTCTCTTTTGTCCAAAGACATGTTTTCAGCTCCTTGATGGATATTTGTTGACCGTATGTGTTGCTGTTTATCGGTTACCCCGCAAGGGGTTTTGTTCGCTATCTTCCCACGTTTCAATGGAATAATTATTGTTGTATATATCTAATATTTTCGGGGTTTAACATCCCTTGCCATACCATTTCAAAGAGAACGTTCGCCTCTTTTGCCAGATGTTCTTGTTTGCCGCGAATAACCCACATAAAAAATGTGCGCTGGATAAAACCGAGCATGAAGTCGAGATGGGAACCGGCCCTGATACGGGGGTTCAGTAGGCCTTGTTTTTGCCCCTGCTTAAGCAGATCAATAATTAATTTAACCCGTCTTCTCTGGTCAAAACTCTCGTCGGACATCCACGTTTTCATGGGTAATGTCATAAAGAGGATACGACCGAGAGCCTCGTTTTTTTCGTAATAATCTAGATGCAACCAGAAGATTTTTCTTAATTTTTCCTTTAAATCCTCAATACCTTTAAGATGGTCTTCTATTCGGTCTGTTAAGTTATCCATCCAGATGTTGACGAATGCGAAGAGCAAACGTTCTTTACTGCCGTAATGTTTATAGATAGTTGTAAAACTGACCCCACCACTTTCCGCAATATCACGTATGCTTGCTCTGTGAAAGTCTGCGGTGGAAAATATATCCATTACCGCCTTTTCAAGCCTCTGTCTTACTTCTGGATTAAGTTCGTCTAACATTGCTAAAAGTCAACGGCGTCACAGGTTTTCTGGAGGTTGCAAGAGAATGGTCATTAGTTTTAAGATAGTTGTGACCCCTGTTTAGACTCCCGTCTTACCCTGGGCTGTATTGCCCTTTACCGGATAAATTTTCAATAAAAAAGGCATGACAATACAGTATGTTAATATGTTATCGTATGTAATGTGTCGGAAAAATGGAAATATGCTGTGTCTGAAAGAATTCCTGACATGCCCGGTGTAACATTGTTACTGTCCGCCTGATATGTAATGTATATCACTTTCCCTTGTCAAGGAAAAAGATCTTAAAGGGCGCTGAATATGAGAAACAGATATTTTACATGAGAGTGCCTTCCAAGGCTTTGATTTGGGTCGCTTTCATTGTTCGTTGTGGCTGTGGTCTGAGAATTTGGTCCAGCCATGCTGGTTACTTAAATGGCCAATAAAGCCGTTTGTGGCGGGCGGATAGTATTGTGATTTAACGGTATAAATAATGTTTACTCCGTTCTGCCAGCAAAATTTTGATCATGCGGGAAATATTTTTTTTGGCAGCCGAAAAAGAACCTTTGCAGACTGCTTATGGTTTGGGTTTGACAGCAGAGTTTAATTTTTTTTACATACTGTCATCTGGTAAAAGTGATTGAAAAAGGTATTGAAAAAATGCTAGGTTGTGTTCTTTCGATGTCTGTATCGCCGGGTGATGGATGAACTGTTTGCAGGATTTCATACTGTTTAGACAAAGTTTGGGATAATGACTTAATGTCACTGACTTAATTAAGCCCCGGATACTGTTTCGACCTCGAGCGAAGGATCCGGTAAATCTGTATATAGGGCTTGTTTGCAGATATCTCCGACCAGGGTCTGAACAGGACTTTGTGCACATAATTTTATTTTCACGTTAATGGTCTTGGATAATTGCTACGTAAATGGAAAACACAACATTTTTAAAGATCGGAAATATAGAAATATATTGGTTGCATGGCGGGGATTTTCGACTCGACGGCGGTTCGATGTTTGGTGCAGTACCCAAGATGTTGTGGCAGGGTGTTTATCCGGCCGATGGAGATAATACAATCCCCCTGTGTAATGACCCACTGTTGTTGAAAACCGATAATGATCTGGTTATTGTCGACACCGGTCTCGGTAATAGATTGGATGAACGAATTCGGAAAATTTATAAAATTGGCCGTAGTTGGCAACTGCTTGATGACCTCGAAAAGCTCGGCTTTAACCGGGAGGATATTACCAGGGTGGTGCTCACCCATTGTGATTTTGATCATGCCGGCGGCATAACAATGGCCGGTGCCGGTGGTCGGGAGGAACTCACCTTTCCCGGGGCCGTACACTACATACGTGAAAAGGAATGGCAGGATGTTAATAAACCCCATCCCCGGGCCTTATCCACTTATTTCCCGGAGAATTTCTTATTACTGGCACAAAAAGGAAAACTGCGGTTGCTCCAGGGAGACGGGGAAATCAGTCCCGGAGTGACAGTACGTCATACCGGTGGACATACCAGGGGCCATCAGATGGTGGAGATTGAATCGCAGGGTAATTTGGGCGTCCATCTGGGGGATTTGTATCCGACTCACGCCCATTCTAATCCCCTTTGGATAATGGCATATGATAACTATCCACTTGAGGTTATTGATTGCAAACTGAAGTTATTTAGCAAGTATATGCGCAGGGACAGCTATTTTATATTTTATCATGACCCTTTTGTCAGGGCCTGTAAGCTGGCGGATGATTTTTCCATCAAGGAACGCTGGACAGATACTAGTTAGATATTCCTTAGGAATAGGAGCTGTAAGGAAGGATAGTAAAGGGCGAATTATCTTTTTTAGTTTTCATTATTTTAATTTTAAGTTGGTGGCATTGTACTGAATTTTGAGGATTTTTTATCCTTGGCTTACCCACCGGAGAAACGGCAATATTCTCTTGGTAAAAATTGGATAGCTTTGCAGGAGGAAAGAGAATTTCAACAATTTGGAGACATGGAGGTCTAATGCAGACAAGCTGCAAGTAAATGCCTTGTTTCTGTTATGAACCCGTTAAATTGAACATTATCTTTATTTTTTTGTTTTTCTTTACAGGTTTTATGGAGTAAGGCACTAAATTGCAACTATTTTAGCTGCAACAATGGTTAGGTGTTGTCTTTTGGGTGGCTGAAATGAATGGCAAAGGCGGATTTCAACTGAAAATAGGGAATTGTATATGAAACGAACAGGTTTGGTTTTTGATACCAGGTATATGGACCATATCACGGGGGAACATCATCCCGAGTCGCCGCAGAGATTGCAGGCAATCTATAAAAAAATTTCCGAATCGGGATTGCTTGACGAACTGATTCCCATCAAGGCTGAAAAAGCTAATCAAAGATGGGTGGAAACAGTTCATAATATTCATTACATAATGAGGTTTGACGAGGCTTGTATTTCCGGTTTCCCAGAGTTTGAACATCCCGATAACGGTATATGTCGAGACACCTACGATATCGCATTTTTAGCAGTGGGTGGAGTACTTAAAGCCATTGATGCGGTGATGAATGGTGATGTTGATAACGCCTTTTGTGCGGTACGGCCTCCTGGGCATCATGCAGAAGTTGATAAGCCTATGGGGTTCTGTTATTTTAACAACGTGGCGATAGGAGCCAGATACCTGCAGAAAGAATATGGTCTGGAAAGGGTCGGTATTATAGATTTTGACGTGCACCACGGTAACGGCACTCAGCATATTTTTGATCGTGATCCGACGGTTTTTTATTACTCTATTCATGAACACCCTTCTTTTGCCTATCCGGGAACCGGTCGGGAGTTTGATGTGGGGATTGGTGAGGGTGACGGTTATACCGTTAATTCACCCGTTTTGCCGGGCCGCGGCGATGATGATTACAGGCGCCTGTTGATGCAGGACCTTGTCCCGGCATTTAAGAAATTTGATCCTGAATTTATCCTGTTGTCGGCGGGGTTTGACGCCCATATAGACGATCTGATGTCCGGGGTTAATCTGACGACGGAGGGATATGATTTTGTCTCCGAGGTAATTATGAACCTCGTCAACAGATGTACCGGTGGCAAAGTCGTTTCTGTATTGGAGGGCGGATATAAGCTTGATGTGTTACCTTTACTTGTTGAAAATCATATAAAAATCATGGCGGATATGAGATAGATTTTATCGTGGTTTCGGTGTGTTACGGCCATCCACGCAATTTTTGAACGTTGAATTTTTCGGAGGTGTTATGTTTGTAAGCGAAAGGATGTCGACCGAGCTTATCACGGTTGATGTTGAGATGACGATCCTGGAAGCAAAAAAGTTAATGACTACTAATAATATTCGTCACCTGCCGGTGGTTGATGGAAAAAATAAACTGGTTGGTATCGTCACGGATAGGGATATGCGGGATGCGATGCCTTCGACGTTGTTGAAAAAGGCGGACTATGACATCACCCTGGGTAAAATCATGGATTATCCGGTGGGGGCAATAATGACGAAAAACCCCATGACCATCCCGGCCTATTACACCCTGCAGGATACCCTGCTGGCAATGCAGCAAAAGAAAGTCGGGGCATTGCCGGTTGTGGATGAAGATGGACACCTGAAGGGTATATTATCGACCAGGGATCTGCTTTCAGCCTTTGTTAATATTATGAATATTGATGAACCGGGGAGTCTGCTATGCATCATTTCCGAGGAAAAGCCGGGGCAGATGAAAAAGATAGTGGATATAATAACCGAGGAAAACATCTCCCTTGGTTCCGTATTGGTGGCGCGTTACTGGGATGAGAAAAAAAGGGCGATCTTTCCGTATTTATTAACAAATAATGTTATTGCCGTTAAAAAGAAACTGCTGGACGTCGGCTTTGAACTGATCGATCCCATGCAATGGTATATGGATAAAATACCGACAAAGAGCAATTAACCGCCGATTATGGTTTCGAGAAAAAATCGTATTATTAATTATTTTTACGGAAAAAATCATTAAGCAGGCATTTTCTCCACCCCTCCGTTTGACGGAACTGGCGCGTTATTTTGGTCGTTTGCCGTGACTTTAGTGTTTTGACCAGGTTCTTAAGCTCGGATGCATTTCCCACAAGGGCGGGGTCTATCCCCAGCATTTCGCATTTAAGGGAGATGAGCTGTTTGAGCTCCCGCAGGGTTGTTTTTTCATCTTTTCCCAGTTTCAACGTGGTCTGGAGCGGCGGATATGTGGTGTCGCTCTGGTTGAGGGTGGTTGTAACAATGGCGCACAGGGTTGGACCATACTTGTTGACGGCCTTTGCTGACAGGCCGCATTGCTGCCGTAATTCCTCAGAGACCTGGATTTTTTGTTTTGCCAGTTCCAATAAAATGGTATCTTTGACGACGTGTCCCCGTGGTCGGTCGATCTTACGGGCCGTTCCCTCCCGCCACGTCGCCAGGTTCTTTAGGATGGCAAGGCTTTGTCTGCCAAGGGATCCGCATCCCCTGATTTTTAGATATCGTTCGTTATCGGGCGGGCCGGAATATGTTGCCGGGTTGTTTAGCAGGTTTAATTCCTCCTGCAGCCATGATTTTATCTTGGGACCGATTATCCTGCTGAGTTGAATTACCCGGACCGCTCTTAGGTAACGAACATCGTTTAGACCATATTGTATTTGTTCTTTACTGAGGGGACGCTGCAGCCAGTTCGTGCGGGTTTCTTCCTTGGTCAGCTGAATATTGAGTAGTTCGTCGATGAGGTTTCCCAGGGAGAGGACGGCTGGGAAGTTTGAAAATCCCGCCGCAAGCCTGGTATCAAAAATATTCTGCGGTGCGGATCCCGTTGCCCGATGGAGAATTGCCAGATCCTGTGGCGCGTCATGGAATATTTTTATAATACTCCTGTCGCAGAGCAGTTGGCCCAAGGGGGATAAGTCGTCAACGGCAATTGGGTCAATCAAATAACAGTCTTCATCGGACAGACCAATTTGAATCAGGCCAAGTTTCGGGAAATATGTTCTCTCCCAGACAAATTCGGTATCCAGAGCGACTGCGTCTGTCTGTCTTGCCAGGTGGATGAGATTTTCAAGATCGCGGGTATTCTGGATAAGAGTTTCCGGTTTTTCCATAATGATTGATAGCGGCTGTTTGTTTTCAGTTTGTTGTGGTTTTGCCTGGAAATTTTCCCCCCTGTTGAGGATAGCGGCCGGGTGTATTTCTTTCAGGGCCTTTTCCAAAGCTGATTTAACGGAAATTGTTAAAAAATAATGTTTGCAGACAGTACAAGAGTTCGTCTTACAATATTTACAATATGTGAATGTGCCTGTTTTCCGAAAAACCTGGATTTGAGTAAAAATGTCAATTCCCGGACAAGCCTCCAAGTATTAATGCCTTACTCCATAAAACCTGTAAAGAAAAACAAGAAAATAAAGGTAATGTTCAA
>CAZQOD010000002.1:0-58060 GCA_964594945.1 uncultured Desulfopila sp. | reverse complement strand
GTAGGGTAATATTCAGCTTTCATTACAAAGTTGTAATGATTGTGAAAGATTGCGGCAATGTTGGATAGCTATGATATGATCGTCATATGGGCAGACAAGGTAGTGTTCGCAGAAGACGGAAAATATTTTTTACCGTTAAATTAATAAACTATATACCAGTCACGGAACAGTTCCCTTTATAATTTTTCTCAAATTTTACCGGATATTAAACAGAAAACCACAATATACGGATATTATCAGACCAATGTCATTAACTTAAAACCAAGATGGTGTAAAAAAGGCCTATAACAACGGCAATGATTATCACCACAACATGGTTGAGGTACACCTATGTTAGAAAAATCACACCAAGAAACACCACCTGCAGTCCCCGTTTCAATATCTGAAAATAGACATAATGACGATGTTTACAGCTCCATCCAAACCATAAACGATGCGGTGAAACACCACTCCGGCTGGGTATCCCCCTTAAAATACGAGCTGGCAAAAGTTATTATCGGTCAGGACAACCTGGTCGAGCGGTTGCTTATCGGCTTACTGTCGGGTGGTCATATCCTTCTCGAAGGACTGCCCGGACTCGCCAAAACCCTGGCTGTAAAGACCATGGCCGCTACGGTACAGGCCGATTTCAGAAGAATCCAGTTCACACCGGACATGTTGCCCGCCGATATTATCGGCACCGAAATATACAACCCGCAACGGACTACCTTCGAGGTAAAACAAGGGCCGATCTTCTCGACCCTGATTCTGGCGGATGAAATTAACCGGGCCCCGGCCAAGGTACAGTCCGCCCTTTTGGAGGCAATGCAGGAAAAACAGGTTACCATCGGTGACCAAACTTTTAAACTTCCGGAACTTTTTCTGGTTCTTGCCACCCAGAATCCCATTGAACAGGAAGGTACCTACCCCCTGCCGGAGGCCCAGGTCGACCGGTTTATGCTTAAGGTTGTTGTCGGCTATCCCAGTAAAAGCGAAGAGAGAAAAATACTCGACAGTTTTAACCACACCGATGCGGCAGTTCAGGTCAGACCGGTTGTCCAGCCCGAAGATATTCTCGCCGCACGCCGGGTAATCAACAGTATCTATATGGACGATAAAATAAAAGATTATATAGTCTCCCTCGTTTATGCAACGCGCGACCCGCAAAGTTTTAAACTCGATCTGCAAGAATATATCGACACCGGGGTTTCACCAAGGGCAACCATTAACCTCAAAACAGTATCCCGCTGTCTCGCCTTTCTGGCGGGCAGGGGATATGTTACCCCCGATGATGTCAAGGCCACTGCAATAGACGTGATGCGCCATAGATTACGTATCAGTTATGAAGCGGAAGCCGAGAGTATCAGCAGCGAGGATATAATCAGAAAAATTCTCGATACCGTCCCGGTACCGTAACCGGCCAATGAATATAATGGATAAACAACTCACCCGTGAAATATTAAAAAAGGTCCGCCAAATCGAGGTGCGCACCAGTCGCCTGGTCAACGACAGCCTGGCCGGCAGCTATCAGTCGGTCTTCAAGGGACGCGGCATGAATTTTGACGAGGTGCGCGAATACGTGCCCGGCGACGATATCCGTACCATTGACTGGAATGTGACGGCCCGCACGGGTGTTCCCCATATTAAAAAATTTACCGAAGAGCGGGAACTCACCATCATGCTGATGATCGATATCAGCGGGTCAGGCGATTTTGGTTCCCGGGATCGTTCCAAGCGGGAACTAATGGCGGAAGTTGGTTCAGTACTCGCCTTCTCGGCCGTGCGTAATAATGACAAGGTCGGCCTTACCCTCTTTACCGACTCCATAGAACTCCATATCCCACCCCAGAAAGGTCGTGGGCATATACTGAGAATTATAAGGGAAATTCTCTTCTTCCAACCACAAGGAAAAAAGACCGACCTGAAGGCGGCCCTCGACTTTACCAATAAGGTCATAAAAAGAAAATGCGTTGCCTTTCTCATCTCCGATTTTTGTCTTCCCGGAGATTTTTCCTCCGAACTAAAGGGGTTACAAGCAAAGTTACAGATCAGCAACAGGCTCCACGATCTTATTGCCGTAAAGGTCTCCGACCCACGGGAATTTAACCTGCCGGACGTGGGCTGGATAACCCTTGAAGATGCAGAAAGCGGTGAACAGGTAGAGCTGAACAGCTCCGATACCGATACCAGGGAGCTCTACGCGGAATTTGCACAGGAGCGGAGGCAAGAGTTGCACAAGACTATCCGCTCCGCGGGTGTAGACCTGCTCGACCTTTTTACCGACCGCTCATATATGCCGCCGCTCTTAAACTTTTTCGGTGCCAGAAAAGGGAGGGTCCTATGAAAAATTCCCTCGCTTTTCTCATATTAATCTTCTTTACCACCCTCTTGTCGGCCTCTGCGATATACGGAGACAGCTCCACTCCCCTCAAGCTCATGCAACCACAACAAAAGAACCAGACCGGAGCCGGGACCGCCGCTCCGACCACGGTTGAACCCCTGCACGATATACATGGGCCGGTGGAAACAGTAAATTACCCGCCCTATATTCTGCTCCTCACCGTTCTTATCCTTGCCGTCCCAGCCCTGGTAGCCCTATACATCTTTATAAAAAAAAGGCGGCGGTCCACACCCCCCCCGATACTACCATGGCAAAAAGCGTTAAACGAACTCGCCGAGGCACGAAAATCATTCAGCCCGAAAGAAAGCCTGGCCTATATGGAGAAAATAAGCCTGATTCTCAGGCATTATATAGAGGCGCGTTTTGCCATTCCCTCAACCCGCCGGACCACCGAAGAATTTTTACAAAACATGCGTAATTTTCACGGCAACAGCCCTCTCCGGCAATTCCTGGATGACTTGCAAAGCTGCCTTGAACAATGCGATCTGGCCAAATTTGCCCATTGTCCCCCCGACGACCAAACTTTGTCAAAACTAGATCAGGATATAACATCATTTATCCGCAGAACTACTCCACTCGACCGGCAGCAACAGGAGGAGAAATCATGAGATTTTTGCATCCGGATTTGCTTTGGTTTCTCGCCCTGCTCCCCCTGTTCGCTTTTTTTTACGGACGCCGGGGTCCCGCCCCCGCCTTAATTTTTTCTTCCACGTCCATTGCCTCCTCCCTGGGTCGGCCCGGAAAAGTACGACCCGGCTCATTAAGCCTTTTTTTGCGACTGGCCGTTCTTTTCCTTTTAATAATTGCGGTGGCCAGACCCCAGCAGGGCAACAGCACAACGGAAATCGAGGCCAGCGGCATTGATATTCTCCTGGCTGTCGACGTTTCAGGGTCGATGGAGGCCATGGACTTTACCCTAAAAGGCCGCCCAGCCAATCGGCTTGAAGTGGTTAAGGATGTGGTCGATAAATTCATTGAACAGCGTCCCAACGACCGTATCGGCCTACTGGCGTTCGGAGGTAGGCCTTACCTGGTCAGCCCCTTGACACTTGACCACACCTGGCTGCGTAAGCGCCTGGAGTCATTAAAAGTGGGTATGGTGGAAGATGGAACCGCCATCGGCTCGGCCATCGGTAGCGGTACCAACCGACTACGGGACAGAAAATCAAAATCACGAATATTAATCCTGCTCACCGACGGTATGAACAACTCGGGACGCATCCCGCCTCTTATTGCCGCAGAAGCCGCAGAAACCCTGAAAATCAAAATCTACACAATTGGGGCCGGAACCAGGGGTGAGGCTACCATCCCCATTACCAACCAGTTCGGGCAGCGTCAACTTGTACGGGCCAAGGTCGATATCGACGAAAAAACATTAACAAGGGTTGCCGAAAAAACCGGGGCCCGCTATTTTCGGGCAACAGATACCGCATCCCTTGCTAAAATCTATAAAGAAATAAATATGATGGAAACAACAACGCGGACAATTAAAAAGTTTGAACATTACCGTGAGCTTTTTCCGTTCTTCATCATCGTAGCCCTTATCTTACTGGGGTTTGAGCTCTCACACTCACGCAGGAAACTACCTTAACAATAAATAACCATGAATTTTGCGCAACCACTCTGGATAGTTGCAGGCCTTATAGCCTGCCCGGCACTAACGTTTTTTCTGCGTACCATGCAAAAAAAACGTTGGGCCCTCCTAAAAAAATTTGCCGCCCGGCAACTGCTGGATAGGTTAACGGGCAACGTTTCCTTCAGCAAAAGAAAATATAAAAATACCCTTATTCTCTTTGCCGTCCTTTTCTGTTTCGTTGCCCTTGCTCGCCCTCAATATGGATATAAATGGGTCGATATCAAACGCAAAGGTATAGATATTCTCTTTGCCCTGGACACCTCCAAAAGTATGTTGGCCGAAGATATTAGACCAAACCGGTTAAAACGAGCGCGCTTGGCCATCCTGGATTTCGTCAAACAACTCGACGGAGACAGGGTGGGCCTCCTCCCCTTTGCCGGTTCCTCGTACCTCATGTGTCCCCTCACCCTCGATTACGACGCCTTTGCCCAGTCACTCTTTGCCGTTTCCACCGATATTATCCCCCGTGGCGGTACCAATATCAGTTCCGTTATTAACAACGCTCTGGAAACATTAGATAATAATGCCAATTTTAAAATTCTTATTATTCTGACCGACGGTGAAGACCTACAGGGTGACGCGCTGCAGACGGCGACGGAAGCCGCCGGGAAAGGTCTTACCATCTTCACCGTGGGGGTGGGAACCAGCGAAGGAGAGCTAATTCCTCTACCGGGTAAGGGATTCGTCAAGGACCAAGATGGCAATTTTGTGACCTCAAAACTTGATAAATCAACACTTACACAAATCGCGGCAAAAAGCGGCGGTATCTACGTGCCCCTTGGTGCGGCGGGGGAAGGACTGGACCTTATCTACCAAAAAAAACTAGCCCTTATTCCCAAGAAAGAGCTGGCGGAAAGAAGACAAAAAGTACCTTTAGAACGATTTGAATGGCCCCTGGCCCCGGCAATCATCCTGCTCTGTCTGGAGCTCTTGACCGGAGATAGAAAGACCAAAAGGAAATCCCCTGTCCCTCTTATAAAAAAGATCTCAGCACGCTTCAAGATAGGCGGTATTGCCGGTCTGCTCCTTATCCTCTGCACGATTCCCATCAAGACACAGGCCTCCCCCGGCGAAGACGCATTTAAGCATGGCGACTACCTACAGGCCTCTGAATATTACAACAAACTGTTAAGCGAAAAACCGGATGATCCCGTACTCAACTATAACTTCGGCACCAGTTCCTATAAAAACAATATGTTTGACGATGCCATAGAGGCATTTTCCAAGGCATTAAAAAGTAAAGACATAGATCTGCAAGAAAAGGCCTATTACAACAGGGGAAACAGTCTTTTCCGCAAGGGTCAGGAAACCGTACAAACCAACCCCCAGTTGACCATTGAAAAGTGGCAACAGGCCATAAAAGATATGGACGCAGTACTGGCCCTTGCCCCCAAGGACGAAGACGCCAACGTTAATCGTAAAATCATTAAAAAACACCTTGCCCGGCTGCAAAAACAACAGAAAAAAAACGAAAAGAAGAAAGAGAACAAGGATGGGAAAAAGAAAGATTCACCGCCCCAAAAATCTAAGAAAGACAACGGTGATCACTCCCCCCAAAATGGCAATAATAACAACACCAACGGTGAAAACAGACCCGCCCGGCAACAGACAAAACAAGAAAAATCCAGACAACCGACCCCTGGGGATGTAAAAGATAATGGAGAAAAACAAAAGGCTGCAACATATAGTCAAAAGCGGGAAAATGAACAAAAAGAGGTAAAAAGGGATATACAAAGACAGAAACAGGGCAAAATGACCAGGGAAGAGGCAAAAAGATTACTCGATACATTAAAAAACGAGGAAGGGAAGCTAAATTTTGTCCCCTCCGCTGTTAATAACAGAACAAATAACGTCAAGAGGGACTGGTGATGCAACAACGGTTAATATCCATCTTTATACTGATCGGTTGTATGGCCGTTTTTCATATTACTCCGTCGGCCCAAGCCGGTGTTACGATCCAGGCATTGCTCAGCCACCATACATTTTCACTGGACCGCGCCGCACAGCTTACAATCACATTGACCGGGGCCCCGGACTCCACCACCATTGAACTGCCCAAAATAAAAAATATCCGTTTTCACAGGCGGGGCCAATCAACCCAGATCACCATGGTCAACGGCAGTTACTCCTCCTCTATTTCAAGAAATTACCTGGTCCAGGCGCTAAAACCCGGCAAATATACCATCCCCCCCATAACCGCCACCAGCGGTAACAATAAATACACAACCCAACCCATTTCTTTCACCGTAACCGCCGTGGGCGGAACAACCTCAAAAAACAACGGAAACGCAACTGGTAAAGATAACAGAATCGCCTTTCTTCGAATAACCAAAACGGCCACCCACTACACGGGGGAAATCGTCCCCATAACCATCAAGGCGTATTTCAGTGAAAACTACCAGTTCAACCAGATAGAACTCCCCCTTTTAAAAGGTGACGGAGTTGTAATGGCCCAGCTCCCTGAAGAGCCGGAGCAGACCAGAGAACAACTCGCCGGGAGATCATATAATGTACTCAAGTGGCATACAACCCTCTCCGGAATCAAGATAGGCAGACACCCGATTATATTTACACTCAACTGCACCCAGCTCATAGCCCAACAACGACGCTCTCTCTCGCCCTTCCGGGGAAGAAGCCTTTTTGACGACCCGTTTTTCGACAACTTCCTGGGCGGATACCAGCGAAAGAAGATTACCCTGACCAGTAAAAAAACCATTTTCGACGTTATTCCGCTGCCCGTGGAAGACCAACCGCTGAACTTTTCCGGGGCAATTGGCGATTTTACCATGCAGGTCAAAATAACACCCATCAGCGTCGAAGTGGGTGAACCCTTAACACTCAGCATTGATATTTCCGGGCAGGGAAACTTTGACAGGGTAAACGCACCCACCTTTCCAAAGAACCCATACTGGAAGACCTACACCCCCACATCCACATTCAGTCGACGGGGTAACACTTATTCGGGTACCAAATCGTTTGAACAGGCCGTTGTCGCCAAGACCGAGCGAGCCACAACGATTCCATCCCTTTCTTTTAGTTATTTTGACCCCCGACAACATAAATACATCACGGTGGACAGCGGTGAAATACCCATACATGTACAAAAAAGCAGCCGGGCAACAGTTGTCCAGAACACACAAGTAACGACGCAAAAGCAACCGTCATCAACATCTATAGCCAATACATCCATTGAAAAAAAAGCAGAGGGTCTTGCCGCTTTACACCTGGAAATCGGCCCTTTTTACCATGAAATCGTGCCTCTTTTTCAAAAGAGTTGGTTTATTCTGCTCCTTTCTGTTTGTACCGCTATTTTCCTAGTTCTTATTGTAATCACGCTGCAATTAAAAAAACTCGACAATCATCCGGAAATACGACTGAAGAAAAAGGTATCAACCCTGCTCAAAAATGACCTGGCTACCGTAGAAAAACTGAAGAATTCCGGTGATAACCTCTCTTTTCTCCTGGCCTGTCGAAAAACGATACAAAACCAACTTGGCTGTAAATGGGACATGGCCCCCTCTGCCATCAGCCTGGAGGACATCCGGGCCCGTCTCCACCATAATTCACCATTGCTGGAAATTTTTGCCGCAGCCGATCATGGAGCGTACGGTGGAGCAAAATTAACAGATAAACAGGTACAGGTTTACTGTACCACCCTGAGATCGGAACTGGAGAGTCTTCTATGAAAATATCACGCCGCTGCTACCCGATGGTTCTCTTTTTAACACTATTTTCCTGCATATCCGCCGCAATTGCGGCGGATATGCAGACGGATACCATATTTCAACGGGCAAATGAATCCTATAGCCGGGGCGAACTTAACAAGGCGATGGAAGAATATATACATATTATCCATAACAAGGGATATTCAGCCAATATCCTCTTTAATCTTGCCAACAACTATGCCAAAATGGGAAAAACCGGCAAAGCCGTTCTCAATTACGAACGCGCACTACGGCTTGACCCCAATAATTCGGATATTATAGGTAATCTCAACCTGGTACAAAAAGAAGCCGGACTTTTCCCCCACGAGACTACATGGGGTTATAAAATTATCAATTTCATAAATATCGATCAATGGACAATTCTGACCCTTATCTGTCTTCTGACCCTTATCACCAACCAGGTACTGGTTATTAAAAAACGCATATCCAGACGATTCGCCGTCGGCACGGCCACCCTTTCCACGCTCTTGTTATGTCTAACCGTAACGGCCACAGCCCTCAGCTATCGTTCATTTAACCCCGCCGTGGTAATTTCATCCGGGGCACGCCTACTTGTTTCACCCTTCGCCTCTTCAACATCCACGGGAACCATACAGGAAGGACGGCTGCTCTATCCCGAAAAAGTCCACGGCAACTATACATATACTATCGATCAAAGCAACCGCAGGGGATGGATACATACATCCGCCATTGAACTCGTATGTATAGCAAATACCAGGATAAATTTTAAAAACAATTAATTTAATCGGTTAGTATCGAAATATTTTGCCTGGGCTGGGAATTACCGGCACTAAAGGCCAAAAAACCCGATATATTGTACAGTTACCAACCAATACCACTGGCTTAAGAATAAAATAATGTGCAAAGTATTTCGACCTTGGCGGGGGTAGCTGTAGACAACCCCCGTGGACCGCTTTACAGCGTCCCCCGGACAAGGTCAGAATAGGACTCAAACCTTCTATCCCCTGAAAAATATTTACGTTTTTAGTTTAAGAGGCGGTATGGGCGTTAACGCAAAGGCCCTTACATAATTGGCATCAAGATGGCGCAGCCTGGACCAACCATTAAAGGCCTTATGCCAGATATAGAGATTCTCACTAAATGCCCCCTCTCCTCTTGCACAACCCGCCAATATCGTAGCCAAAGAAACATTAGGTTCAAAGAGGCCGTTTGATCCCATATCGCCTGTTAAACCGGTTTGTAAAAACTTCTGGCTGATCTTTCTTTCAACACTGAAACGATAAATCGCAAATTTTCTATGCTGCCTGGCGATAAAAGGCAATGTCAACGAAGTATCGGGAAGCCCCACAGGGAAAGAATTTAGCGCATGGTATCGTATAAAACCGCAATCTCCCACATCACCTCCACTTGGCATTACTTGCGGTTCACTTATTGATGCATACGCCGGACGATTTTCAACAACAAGCTTAAACATAAAGACTTTAAAGGATGGATCTTCAGGATCATTCACAAATAGATTTGGATTAACCGTGGCCGGATTCGCCATGGTAATCTTTTTCCATATATCGTTATTAGCAGGGATATAAATCGGAATTCCACCCCCATGGGTTGCGGGATTAATTCTCCTACCATTTTTGTCAAACAACTCCATTTTAATTTCTATTGAACCGTTTATTGCCGCCGTAGACAGATAGCCGTTGGGTAAATCTATATGGGCATTGGTAACATACCAATCCGCTTCCGGCTCACTGGTCTTATTAGGGGTATCCGCCGGTGGAATCTCAAAAAGAGCGTTTTCATTGCCGACGATCCTGGGACCAAGCTGGTATGCCAGGAATTCCAGTGACTTGTTCGATTGTTTGAAATGTGAATAATGTCTCACCACATCATGGACAAGAGGAATCCAATTTCCGCCTCCGTTCACCCTATATTTTATACGGTAAAACTTGACAGGCTTTGTCATTTTTTCAAGAGCCCTGGAAAAGAGTAACCTGAACTGCAGGGTACCTCCAAACGGCCCGTCGTTAAAACGTGTCTCGATAGACGAATACAAACCGATCTTATCGGGTGCATTTCCGGCACCGGTTCCATAGATCTTTTTAAGAGAGTAGTTTCCCACCGCTGCAAATACAACCCATGGATTGCCGTGGTCCAGGCCACTTGTCGGGTCCGGATGGCAGACAAACGCATCCGGATCAGTTACCGTCAGAGTAACTGAAGTATTATTCGGATGATTCCAGTAAGTGTGACAGGGTACAGGCTCCTTGGCGTAAACCGTACTTTCCACACCATATATTTTTTGCTTAACTTTGAACCAGAGATCGGGTGTATCCTGGGAAAAAGCGGGGATCCAGACTGTTTTACAAAAACTTCCGTCTGGTTTTATTTCCGCCGTACCAAGAAGATCCTGCTTATAGCCGTGACACCAGGGCCACCAGAGCCAGTATATCCAGGGCCACCAGCATAACCAGGGGCGAAAGAGCTCAAATTTATCAAGTAATAAATTTTTAAACTGTCCGGTATCGGCATGGAGAATCTCTGAAATTTTCACACCTTCAATCGGCTCTTGATTTAAAAAACTGTACCTGTCCAGCCCCTCCGACATCTCCAGTTGAACGCTAATTCGCTCCCTGGCACCCCCAAGTTTTTTAAATCGCTCCCGGGAAAATTGCCATTCGACCGGTAACTCCTCCAAGGCTTTGAGAACGCCGCCTTCTTCCTTCATTTCCTCCAGTGTACCGGCATCTTTTCTCAGCTCAAAAGGAGGATGGGGTGGTCTAGGTGTTGTTCCGCACCAACCATCATCATCGTCGGGCCACGGTTGAAACAGCTGAATATCTTCAGGGATTCTCACCGGCGGCGGATCAACGATAACATCAATTATGGCATCCCTTACCCGTTCAATTACCGGATCCGGTAATTTCAATATGCACCAGTAGGTGGGATCCACATCATATATTTCCACTTTACCGTAACAGACCGGTACATTTTCACCGTTCAAGCTCCCCAGTACATTTCCCTTGACTATATACGGAACCATAAACCAATATTTCCAAAACGGTTCCGGAACCTCCAGCACGAGTTTGTTTTCCTCCCCCAATATTGCAGTCACCTTTTCCTTAAAAGGCTTTCTACGTTCCAGTTTATGAAGTTCGCGTTCATGTAAATCGGGGCCAAGTTTCACCAGGAGCTGTTCAGATTTACCCTCAAAATCAAAAACCGCCTCTCCATTTTCTTTACCCTTTTTGGTCAAAGGTTTTTTCGCAGCCAGTTCCCCAAAACGATTAAAAAGATAAACCGCCATTTCGGGCCACTTCTCTTCGGCACCTAATCCCGCCATTTTAGCGGTAACCTTAATTTGGATATTCTCACTATTTTTTCTCATTGCTTTTCCTTTTCTGTTTGTAGTTAAGTTTGTTATTTCACAATTTAAATTACAAAAACAAGGGGCTGAGAATTACTTTTCAAAGGGTCAAACAGCACCCAGTTACCAAAACGACTTGGTTTTGATCTATCCATAAACAGTTGTTTTCCCCTAACTCTTCATTGCTTTCAAAATTTTATCCTCCTCCAAACGAAATACGAGACATCAAAATAGTTACTTCATTGCCCTCACCCCCCCCGCTTTTTTTATTCCAATCAACAGTCTCCAATTAAGCTGTGTTACACTCAGCAGCTAAATCCCACACGCCTGACAGCAGCGGATAAATTCATATTTTCCGCCAAACGTCATCTTTTCTAACCAAAGATAGCACCAATACCTTAAAAATATCCTACACCTGTTTTTTGTTATTCAAGTTGCACCTGGATTTTGCCATCCTTAATTTCACTTAAAAGATAAGAGTAGGGCTTCAACATTGGCGGCGTAAAAAAACACTTCAACTCGTTGATAACGAGGGGGTCCGGGGCATCACCACTTTGGTATTACCGATCCCCAGGGGGCGAAGAAGGCAAGAGAATTAATTGTGGAAAGTGCTGGAGAAAGAGAGGGAAAACTACACTATCGAAAATAAACCGCGTATGTAAAGGATAAATTCATTGAGATAATGACATAAACAGCATCGACTGACAAAACACTTCAACTCACAGATAACAAGTAACCAGCATGGCTGAATCAAATTATCAGGCCACAGCCACAACAAACAATGAAAGCGACTCAAGAGTGAAACCACTTTCATATAAAAATTTACAGGGATTGCCAATTCCCGCAGGAATAAGTTAAAGTCCTTGCTGAAAATGCAACAGTAAACTTATGCTTGATCATAAAACTGGTTTTTAATTTTAAGAACAACATCCAGGTTATCAAAAAATGCCGCAACCACCGCCGGATCAAACTGCGTACCGGCCCCTTTACGAAGAATATCCTGGCATTTATCTTCCGGGAAAGCCTCTTTATAGGGGCGTTTACTGGATACCGCATCATATACATCAACGAGGGACACTATTCTCGCCTCCACCGGTATCATCTCTCCGGCCAGACCACAGGGATAGCCCGATCCTTCCCAGGTCTCATGATGAAAGAGAGCTATTCTTTGCGCCACGGTCAATAACTCGTCTCCCCCATCTTCTTTCAAAAGGGATTCACAAACGGACAAGTCATCCGCAACACCTCCACCATCACCCGAAGATAGTATGGAGCAGCCGTACCGGGAGTGCTGTTTCATATGTTGCCACTCTTCACTGTTCAGTTTTCCCTGTTTTAGCAACACACTGTCATGAATACCGATTTTCCCAACATCATGCATGGGAGAGGTCTCCCTGATTATCCGACAAAAACCGGATTCCAGCCCCATTCCCCGTGCCAGGACAAAGCTCATCCTGGCCACCCGTACGACATGGAATCCGGTCTCGTTATCCTTAAACTCAGCGGCCTTACCAAGACAGCTGAGAATTTGCCGCTTTGTCCGCTCCAGCTGCCTGGTTCGTTCCAGGACAAGGGATTCAAGTCCCCTGTGATATCGCTCGTTTTCCTCCAGTAACTTTGCTTTTTCCAAGCATTTATCAATGGTATAAAAAACAACCTGCATATCCGAAAGCGGTTTTGCTATAAAATCCCAGGCACCATTTCTAACGGCCCTCATGGCATCATCAATCAACCCCACGCCGGATAAAACCACAATGGGAAGATTAGGATATAATTTCGTTACGCGACGGGTGAATTCATAACCGTCCATAACCGGCATATTGAGATCAACGATAACAATGTCGGGTATACTTTCTTCGATACAGATCAAGCCTTCCTGTCCATTTTCGGCAATACGGACGATATAGTCGTAATCTTCCAGAAAATCCTTGAGACTACTCGTCAATAAAATTTCATCATCGATCAGCAATATATTTCTACTCATTTGTCAGCTCACAGGGGTTAATAGGTAAGCGGTAAATCCGGCCTTCTGTTACACATCTGAATCTTACACAATTCAGGAGACGGGCAACTCAATAATAAAGCGCGTTCCTCCCTTGTCTTTTTCACTCTCCACAATAACATTGCCGCTATAATGGGAAGTAATAATAAAATAGGAGACTGACAAACCAAGACCGGTTCCCTCACCCACCGGTTTTGTCGTAAAAAAAGGCTCAAAAATTTGCTTTTGCACCAGTTTGCTGATACCGGGGCCGTTATCCTCAATGGTTACCCTGATACCCTCGGCAATGCGGTTGGTACAAATTATCAATCGCGGTTTTTCCGTGGCAACGCCGTGCATGGCCTGGGCTGCATTTTTTATAATATTTAAAAAGACCTGGCCAATCTCGGTTTTTTCGCACATGATCATGCCTATATCCGAGTAAAAGCGATCAATTTGAATGTTTTTAAAATCAAATTTTTTCTTTAAGTCATAGTCCGTGGATGCCATTTCAATGACATTATCCAGAATATCGTTAAGATTATTCAGTTGCTTCTTCGAATATTCACTGGCCCTCCCGAACTCGAGCATACTTTTAACTATTTTAGCGGCCCTTTCCCCCGCCGATTGGATTGACTCCACATAGTTGTAGATGGACTTCCGGTGTAAATATTTTTGCAGTTGATCAAGATCCAGGCCAAGGGAATGCGCCGTTTCATAGTTCTTTGTCAACTGCGTCCCCAGCCGCCTGCCAATATTTTGATTGGCCTGGAGAATGACCCCCAACGGGTTATTTATTTCATGGGCCATACCGGCGGCAAGGCCGCCCACCGCCATCATTTTCTCCGTTTGAACCAATATCTCCTGGGTTCGTTTACGTTCGGTGATATCGCGAATAATCAGCTGAATTAAAGTATCGGCCTTCAACGATAATACAGTCATGCTGATCTCAGTATTAATGGGCTTGTCGTCAGGTGTTTTTAAGGTCCACTCAAAATGTTGGGAACCGGCCGCCACATTCCCCCTCTTAATAACGCATTCAGTCTTGGAAACCCTGCCATCGGGTTGTTTTTCCGGAGAAAACGTATAAAACTCGCGACCAATAATTTCTTCTCGGTCGAGTCTTAATAATTCCGATGTCTTCTGGTTGCAGTCAACAACCACCGCCTCTTTTAAAATTAAAATGGCATCGCTTGAAAACTCAAATAACCTGCGATAACGTTCTTCATTTTCTTTTAAAAAGAGCTCAGCCTGTTCACGTTTTATAATTTCAGCTTTAAGTTCACTGTTTTTTGCAGTCAGCAGATCCTGCTGTTTTTTAGACTCATCAATACGGGCGGTCAGGACAAGATGTTTTGTATTGGTATTAATAAAAAAGAGCAGTCCCAGTACGACCAAAACTATCAGCGCACCAACACCGGCCAGGGGTGGCCATGCGCCGAGGTGACCGAATATTTCCCGTTTGGCAACATAGACCGTTAAAAACAGGGGCAGGGTGCGGATTTGTATACGGGTAATCAACAGTGATTCACCCTTGGCGGCGGCGCCGGGAATAGAGATCAACTCCAACCCCGTTACAGCCGCAATTGTCTTTTGAAAACGGGCCCAGGGGAAATCGGGATTAACAATATTTACCAGCTGGATAACGGTGCCGTTCTTAAAGGTCAAGCAGGAAACCCTGGTGGAAACCTCGGGCGAAAAGCCCATAAAATTTTTATGCAAAGTTTTAAGATCCAACCAGGTCATTATCCACCCTGAACACTTCTTTTTAAAAAAACAGGGTGTGGCCAGCAGGATTTCATAACCGTGTAATGTTTTGCCCAGTACAATTTCAGGTTCATTACGGATATTATCAAGTTTTTCCAGTAGGGAAGGGACGTTGAGTGTCGACCCCCCGCTATCGGTATTAACAAGTACCCTTTTATTTGCGTCGACGAAAATAAATTTTTTATAAATGGGATCCTTGTCGATGGTCTTGTTCTTCATGGCCCCCGACATCATCTGCCGGATAGAAAAAAGACTTACCTTCAAACCATATTGTTCGGACATGCCCATGGCACGATTGGTAAAAAACGTGCCGACTTCCAGGGAATCGGCCATTGTACGAATATCATATTTACGTTCCAGAAAAAAATAGCCGAGCATAGCCGCCTGTTTTTCAACATCCAGCTTGTATCTTTTGATGGACGAGGCCTGAAGGGCCGCATTATCCTGATAGTTATAGACTAATAGAAAAATAATATACATGATGGGCAGAAACCCACCGATAAAGACCAAGAAAACGGATCTTTTTAAGGACAACCTGGCAAACAGTGCATTCATCAACTATGGTTTTTGCAATAAAAAATCAGGATAATAGGCAAAAACGCTGGGATAATATAATGTTACCAGCTTACGATATTTGCCGCTCTTTTTAAATTCACTGAAAAATGAATCAAAAGCCTGTTTAAGATTTGGAGATTGCTTTGAAAAAGCGCAGGCCATTTCCTGGGGTGCGGACAATGGGCCTATAACCTTTATCTGGCGCGGCCATTTTGCCAGGGCTACCAGGGCTACCGGAACATCCATAAGCGTGGTATCGGCCATTTTCGCAATAACCGAAGGAATCATCCCCGCTAACTCACGATCGACGGGGAAAAATATAACCTTTGCGCCACTCTCCTCGATACCGTATAGGCTGGGGGCCAAACAGCTACCCTGCAGACCAAGCACGGAAATACCAGGCAGCTCCCCCTTAACCTTTTCAATATCCTTTTCTATGTTTCCGGTGGGTTTTATGGGTACAAGCTCCGCGTCACTTCTGGCAATCAGCCATATCCCGGAAGGAAATGTCTCTTCAGAAAAATCAACCACCTTTTTTCGCCAGGGCAACACGGTAAAACCGGAGGAAATTACATCTCCCTTAACGATGGTCTTACCGGTTACCTGTACATTATCGCCCTTTACACGGATCCGTTTACCGATCAGGTCGGGAATAATTCCCTGCCAACTGCTCTCCACGAACTGATATTGTACACCAAGGTATTTTGCAAACTCCTGCATGAGTTCGACATCCAAACCCCCATGTTCCGAAGTCACGAAATTCGCATACGGTATCCCCAGGTGCCTCAATACGCCTGATTTCAATACCTCGTCAAGATCCCCCGCCCCGGCCGCAGCCACCGCAAAAACAACAGCAAATATTTGTAACGCTATACCAGGTAACACCGTTTTCTTTATATATTCCGTAAAGCACACGACTTTCATTCATCACTCCCCGTTGCACAAAATGTTTAACTTACCCTTACGTCCAACTTCTACTTCCGCTCTTTGTCAAAAAAACCGCCAAAATAGAGAAAAACGGACGGATAATATTTTTCCACCAGTTTATGATATGTGCCGTCCATCCATATTTTCTTAAAAAACACGTTAAACACCTTAAGAATCTGCGGAGAATTCTTGGCCACGGCGGCACCCATCACCTGACCTTTTGAAACCGGGCCGATAATTTTGATCTCCCCCGGCCAGGTCTGCAGGGCGACCATGGCATCGGGAATATCCAGCAGAGTCGCATCCGCAGCGCCATTCATCATGGTGGGCACAATATCGTTGATTATTTTACTGGCTGAAAAATATTTTATATGCACAAGCGACGGGTCAAAATCATAAAACCTGGCGTCAAGACAGGTTCCGTTCATGGTCAACACGGAATGACCCTCCAACAGGGATTTAACATTTTGAATATCTTCGAGCATATTACCGCTGGGGTGTATGGGGGTCAGCTGGGAATTGGCAGGAGCGATCAACCATACCCCCGTCGGAAAGGTGGGAATAGAATAGTTGACAATTTTCTGGCGGCTGGAAAGGACGGTCAAGCCATTGGAAATAATATCCCCCCGTATTTGTTCCGTTGCTTCCTGCCGATATTCATGGGTAACGGGATCTTCCTTTCTCCCGGTTAAATCGGTAAAAACATCAGTCCATGTAGTGTTGACAAGCTGATATCTGACCCCAAGGTACTCGGCAAAAAGTTTCATTACGTCAACGTCCAGGCCGTCGTAACCTTGAGGGGTTTTCCTGACAAAATGGGCATAGGTAACACCAAGATGTCGCAGAACGCCCCGTTCTTTTACCTCCTGTAAATCAGCAAGGACAATTCCCGGTTCCGTAATGTACAAAAACAAAGCAATCAACCCCGTTATCAGAAGAACACCCCATCTTCCGTTTACACCACCAGTCATGCTATCTCCTGTAATTGTAATAATGCCTGAATCATATACGAAAACACAATAAACCAATTTATATTGTTAGGTTAATATGTTATTAACTAGCAACCATATGGTTTCATCCACTGTTATATTGAATAATTTTCTAATATTTTGCGCCCTTCGGGATAAGCGAACCAGGTATAAATCCAAACCTGCGGATTATGTGCTTTAATCGTTTATTGATTTTATAGTCCAAGAAGTTGCTGAATCTTTTCAACGAAATTTGCAAGACTAAGCACCGGTTTAAAAAGAATCGCCTCGTCGTTTAAACCAATTTCCAGTAATTCTGCGGGAATAGTATAATCCAAGGAACCGGTATGAATAATAAATTTACACCCCGGAACCTTACCGTGGGCGGCCAGAATAAATTCATTACCCGTCATATCAGGCAGACGCATATCGACAATACAGAGCTGCGGGTGCAAACGACTACACATCTCCAGGGCGGCTTCCCCGGAGGGGGCTATATCAACCTTGTATTCCGTAACATCTTCGAGATAATCTCGTATCATGCGTGGAATATCCATCTCATCATCCACGACTAATATCTGTACAGTCATAATTAAGATTCTTTTTAGCGGAGAATACGAACCTTCAACAAATCCGTCATATACACCGACCTATTTATCCCGGTAATATACACTTCGATGTCATTAAGTTAATGATATTGACAGACACTCTCTAACAACTTTCTATTATAGATAAATTTATCAGGCGATGTCTAGGACATAATACCCGGAGATACGGCGAATAAATTAATAAATTTTAATTTTATTAATTTAAATCAATCGATTGGGTATGTAATAAAATAATTACATACGCCACTTGGCAAAACATCTTTTTTATTGATATTCAAATTCCGCCGACAACAAAACCCAACATTATCAACAGCAATTTTATGTGAAAGTGATTTCACTTTTTAGTTGCTTTTATTGTTCGTTGTAGCTGTTGACCTGAGAATTTGCTCCAGCCATGCTGGTTACTTAACAAAGAACGCGCAAAAGATATGCCGGATATCTCACTCTCCGGCGCGAAAATCAACAATTATGTAGAAGATTGCGGCGTAATATACGACATTTTTCTACGGCATCATCTATATTTTCTGATGAAAATTCCATATGATATTTGTAGTTGCCCATACTTTTACCATATCTTTTATCGTAATATTGCACCAGCAGAATATGGACCAACTCTTCCAGTTCACCACGTTGCAGCAGCTCACACATCCTGGCAACAAGAACGGCGCCCATTTTCTGTTTAAGAGATTTAAGGATCAACTCTATCTCCCGACGCATTTTTCGGTTCATTACGGGATAATCTTCCAGGATACGCCTGATCCTTGTCTCCATGGAACAATGTACACAGACGAGTACGCCGTTTTTCATGGCCATGGCCAACCGCTCGGGGATAAAAACCTTGCCGATCTTGCGGCTTTCCCCTTCAATAAAATAGGGTTCCTCTGCCAACGAGCCCAGTATATCCACCAGCTTACCCTCAAAATTCTTCTGATTTTCAGGCTTGCGATCCAATCCGCCAAATAACGAACTGCGATGGCAGGCAAGCCCTTCCAAGTCCAATGCGTGATCCAGCCGCTCAATAATACGGGTCTTTCCCGTTCCGGTTAAACCATGGATTACAATTAATCGTGGTTGAAAACCATTAAGCCTTGTCAACACATAATGCCTGTATTTTTTATATCCACCCTCAAGCTGATATACTTTGAAACCGACCTGCGAGAGGAGATTAACCACGGCCAGGGAGCGCATACCGCCCCGGGCACAGAAGACAACAAATTCTTTACCGCGAAAGAGTTCAAAACAGGAGATCAAATGCGACAACTTCCTTTCAGTATATTCAAAACCTGCATCAACCGCCCGAGCCTGGCCGACATGGCGATACAAGGTGCCGATTACCCCACGCTCATCATCATCAAAAAGGGGAATATTAATCGCTCCGGGAATAGTGCCCGATAAATACTCACCGGCGGCACGGAGATCAACCGTGGCATATCCCCGTGCCATAACATCCTCAAAAGACAGTGGGTGTGAAATTTCGGCAAATATTGCCTGACGGGATAAATTATTTTCCATTGTTATAAAGCTCACTTACTCGTATCTACACAAACCCGCATAATTTTTTTACAACACCATTAAATATTACCAAACAGATATTGAACTATGGAAATAGATGTTATTGTGGCGGTTTCGGCCCGCAACACCCTTTCACCCAGGCCCACGGATATCCATCCCTGCCGCCGTGCCTGTTCAGCCTCTTCCGCGGAAAACCCACCCTCCGGTCCCAACATTAAAAATGCCGACCGGCTATCATCAACGATGGATATATCATGCAGACCAACCTCTTTTTCCTCCTCCCAGAACAGGAGTTTTATCATATTATCCACCCCGGAGAAATCACGCAGGCAATCCCCAAAAGAAACGGGGGGGGCGATAACAGGGGGACGGGAGCGGCCGCACTGCTTGCACGATGACAGACATATTCTCTGCCACCTCCCCTGTTTTTTTATTCCCTGGGCCGCCTTAGGTTTTCCCTGGCATCTGGAACTGTAAAAAGGTTGTATGCGAACCACGCCAAGCTCCGTACATTTCTGCACAACCGTATCCATTTTTTCGCCTTTCAAAACAGCCTGGGCCAGCCAGATTTTGCGTTGCGGCTCTTCGTCCATGCGCAGGACACGCTCTATTTCAACTTCAACGTGCCGACCATCGGCGACAACAATACCGACAAACACCGTCCCAATTCCATCCAGGAGTTCAACCCGGCTGCCCACCTCTAACCGTAGTACCTTTTGCAGATGATACGATTCGTCCGTCGAGAGGAAAACCGTCTCTCCCCTACGCTTTTCAGGGTCGAAAAAAAACCGATGCATTAATCCACCGCCGCTTTAAAATTACCAAAAAATTCCTTGACAATCTGATAAAAAACAAAAATGTCTCTTTCAGTTTGACATCCACTCACGCTTTCCGTAAGAATAAAAGAGGATACTTTAGTAACCATGGTTTCAACACCTGGTATCACAATTTTACACCGAGGAAAACATGTCAATTGAAAGAAGGGCACAGGAGCGTTTTTCCCTAAACCTTCAAGCCAGAATAACCTACCGTCATACCACCGAACAGTCGCCTGTGGTTGATACGGTGACCGCCAACATCAGTTCGGGAGGCGCATTTTTACAATCGGCCCATAATTTCCCCATGGCGGCCAAAATTAATATAGAGTTTTACGTCCATATAGACGATTTGCAGAAGCTGAAATTCATCCTTTCCGTGGAAAATCTAAAGCAACTCACTGGCACATATCTCTGGGTCAACACCCGTGGTGTGGTTATCCGTAAGGAAGAAAACGGGGTAGCGATAATATTCGACACCGATTATCAGTTCAGCCCCATGCGATCAACGTCGGCGAACACTGGTTAAGGGAGCCGCAGGATAACAGCAGACCATTCCTGCCTGTTCTTCCGCCCAACAAGCTTAAACCCCCGGGTTACGCATCGGCGCATAATATTCTCAACCTGGTCACCGGCAAGCAAGCCCGACATGATCAAAACACCGTTATTTGTCAACAGCCTGGCAAAATCATCAACCATTGTAAACAAAACATCGTGTACTATATTTGCCACAATTACTGAATAAGGCCCTTCAAGGATCGACAACGGTATACAATCCACCTCCACAACACGGTCCAGGCCGTTATATCTAATATTGTCGGCGGCCACTCCAACCGCATCAGGGTCATTATCAATTGCAAGAACTGACTCGGCCCCAAATAATGCTGCGGCCATGGCGAGAATTCCCGTACCTGTCCCCACGTCTAAAAACGATAATACCTTCGTACCGTCGACAACATCAACAATGCACTCCAAACAGAGTGCGGTGGTGGCATGGTGGCCGGTGCCGAAGGCCATACCGGGATCCATATTTATAACCAGTTCATCGGAACGCGGAATATACCCTTCCCAGGTGGGGGCAACAATCAAACCGGGAATAATTGCCAAGGGATGAAAAAAGGTTTTCCAACTCTTACCCCAATCATCCTCTACCATTATCTCATGGACAACCTCCGCCGGTTCCACATCAAATATAGTTGATAATTCAGCAAGATAACCTGAGATCTGTTTAACCGTATTCTCCACATCAACATCAACATAGCTTATCTCCTCCGGGCTCCGAATATATCCATGCACCACACCGTAGCCGGATTCATCCTTTGCCCCCGTTTCAACCCCCGCCTCGAAAACACCCACCAGAAAATCACAGATGGACTCCACGGTGACAGGATCAGTTTTTATTGTTATCTTTAGACACGTGTTGTCAACCATATTTAATTCCTACCCAGGGAACCGCCTTGACCCTAAAATCGACATATATTAACCATTTCATAGGTTGCCCCGACTGCGACATGCTCTTGCCCTGTGCCATCGTTCCCGGTGGTTATTCCGGTATATGCCCGAGATGTGGCAAAACCCTATGTAAAAAGACCCCCGACTCAATCACCAAAACCCTGGCCCTGGCCCTGACGGGTCTTTTTATCTATATTCCGGCCATAACCCTGCCGTTACTGACTCTCCAATCTTTTGGTTTCAGCGGCTCCGCCAATATACTCGAATCGGTGCTAAATTTTTATCAAAATAACTATTATTTTGTCGCCGCCATGGTGCTTATCTCGGCGGTTATTTTCCCGTTTATGCTTCTTATCTGTATTTGCATAACATCCCTTCTCCTTTATCTGAAACGCTTTCCCCCCTTCATAGCACATCTTTTCAGAATATACATACACTTGGAAGAATGGGCCATGGTCGAAGTCTACCTGCTGGGTATCCTGATTACCATTATTAAAATGGGTGACAGCTCCGATATACAATACAACCCAGGAATATTTGTGTTTGCAGGACTTGTCTTAATCAACCTGGCAATAGCGACCATAATCGACAAAAACCTGTTCTGGCAACTCATTGAAAACAAGTCTTCTTTCAAGCACCCTACGCCATCCCCGCCCCCGGACTCACAACTTCACGGAATTATAACAACGGCCCGCAACCAGGGGTTAATACTTTGCCACATATGCCATAAATTAGCACCATTAAGCCATGAAGGCACAAAATGCCTCCGCTGCGGGGAACCACTCCATTCCAGAAAACCCCACGCCATCCCCCGAACCTGGGCGTTAATACTAACATCAACGATTTTTTTTCTACCTGCCAATATTCTGCCGATTATGGAGGTTGACTTTCTCGGTCTGCCTGATAGATCGACGATTATGGACGGAATTATCTACTTTGTGCATAGCGGCTCCTATTTTATAGGCATAATAATATTTACGGCATCCATACTGGTACCAATCTTTAAAATTGTCGGCCTGGCCATAATACTGACCACCCGTCGTCCATGTGGTAAATTCGCTCTCCAGCAAAAAACACGTCTATTCCGTTTTATTGCCTTTATCGGCAGGTGGTCAATGCTCGATATTTTTGTTATTTCTCAGCTCACGGTCCTGGTTGATTTTGGTTTTCTAACCTCGATTCACACCGCCCCGGCCGCTACCTATTTCTGCTTTGTGGTGATTTCAACGATGCTTGCGACAATCACCTTTGACCCCAGAATCATGTGGGATAGATGCAGTCCCTGTAACCAGACACTTCCCCTTCATTTTGCCCATTCAAAACACCATGAAAAGCGAGCCTGAAATCAGAAAGAACCCGTCCGTTTCCGCGATATGGATCCTGCCCATAATTGCCCTCTGTATATGCGCATGGCTTATCTATTCCAGCTACCAAAACGCCGGTGTTGAAATTACCATCAACTTTTCCGATGCCACCGGAATCGTCCCCGGCAAAACCCAGGTCATGGCCAGGGGCATACCCGTGGGACTGGTCAAAAAAATCCACCCGGACCTTAACCGGCACCAGGTCAAGGTCGTGGTAAAAATGGACAAGGAAGTAGTACAGCACCTCGTGAAAGATACCGTTTTCTGGATTGTTCGCCCGGAACTCTCCGCCAGTTCCGTCCAGGGGTTGGATACTATTTTATCCGGCAGTTATATCGGAATTCAAATAGGTACCTCCTCCACGGAATGTCGTAACTTTACGGGTCTTTCATCCGCCCCCCCCGTTGCCCCGGATTCACCGGGTCTGCACTTTCAACTAAGGGCGGAAGTATTGGGTTCCATACAGGTTGGTACGGGTATCTATTACCGAAATATTGAAATAGGTAAGGTACAAAATCACCACCTGGTGGGGGCGGAAAACATCCTTATCGACGCCTTTATTCAACCCCAGTTCACCTATCTCGTTAGGGAGGGGAGCAGGTTTTGTAACGCCAGCGGCATCCAGATCAGTGGCAAACTGCCAAACCTCAAGGTTAAAATCGAATCACTCGCATCCCTTCTCAGGGGCGGTATATTATTACACACCCCCGAGCAGTTGCAAAATACGCCCAAGGTGAAAAACGGCCATATTTTCCCCCTCTTTCCCGATTACGAATCGGCCAATTTCGGTATTCCCATGACCCTCACCATCGCCTCTGGAGAGAATATTGTCGAGGGTTCGACAAAGATCATGTATCGAGGGCTTGAGGCCGGTTTTGTTAAAGAAATTCAGATCAACAACGATAAGAGACGAACGGTGACAGCCCATGTCCTTCTCGATCCGAGGGCGGAACTTATTCTCCGTGAAAACACTAAATTCTGGATAGTTAAACCAGCAATATCTCCGTCTGGCATCAAAAATCTACGCCTCCTTCTTTCCGGATCGTATATCACCTTTAAGCCCGGATCAGGAAAATTTAAGAACCATTTCAACATCCTCCCCCAACCGCCACCGCAAACACCGCTTCGTCCCGGCACAAGTTTTGTCCTCTCCTCCCCGCAATCCGTAAATCTTTCCCCGCAGTCACCCGTCTATTTCAAGGATATCCAGGTGGGTGAGGTGACAGATGTCGGCCTTGACGATTTTGGGAAAAATGTCAAAACCACCATTTTCATCTACGCTGAATTCCTCCACCTCCTCAGCACAAAAAGCGTTTTCTGGCTCCACTCCGGAATCAAGGTCAGTGCGGATATCGACAGGGGCATTTCCATGACAACCGGACCACTGTCAAGTCTTATCAACGGCGGTATCAGCTTTATCACACCGGATAAACTTAAAAGACAGAAGAATTTTCCCCCTCCACCCGGCTTTCAATTCCGGCTCTACACCAATTACAAGGAGGCAACAGACTTGGTCACAGACCTCCAGCCCGCCGGTAAACATATCCATATTATCGCCACGGACGCCAATTCCCTTACAGTCAATGCCCCGATCCTCTTTAAAAATATTAAAATAGGGAAAATCAATAATTTTCTCCTTACCAAGGATCACCGCTCCATACTTATCGATTGCTTAATCATGGATCAATATCTCGATATAATCTCTAATAAAACACGTTTTTACAATACCAGCGGTCTGCAACTGTCCGGGGGCCTAGGGGGGGTTCAACTACAAACCGGCTCTTTGAAGACAATCCTTGCCGGTGGAATCGGCTGCCTCAACATCCCCGGGGCCGCACCTCTCCCCCCCGGTAAACCTTATCCCCTTTACGCCAACCTGGAGGATGCCCTGCGCGGCGATGAAATTACCTTATCGGTGCGTTTCACCACCATTGATGGTCTTAAAAACGGCTCCGCCGTAAAATACAACGGCGTCGAAATCGGACGGCTGACCAGTCTCGCCTTCGGTGACCGGGGACGCACGATCACAGGAACAATCAGCGTTAAAAAAAACGTTGCCACCCTCTTTAGAAACGACACCAAGATCTGGATTGAACAGGCCAGTTTTGGTCTTTCCGGCGTAAAAAATCTTAATACCCTGGTCTTCGGCGCCTTTCTCAATATCCTGCCGGGTCATGGCGCCCCCACGCGAAACCTAGTGGCGACAAACAGCCCACCCTGGACGGAAATCGCCAGTCGCCGGGGTACGGGAATTGTCCTGGAAAGTAAGCATCTCGGCTCGTTGGCCGTTCATTCTCCAGTCTATTACAGACAAATCAAAGTGGGAGAAGTGACCGGCTTCAAACTATCTCGCACGTTTCAAAAAGTATTGGTCTTTGTTACGATTAAACCGGCGTATATTGCCATTATCCGTGAAAATACACGCTTTTGGAATGTTAGCGGCACGAAAATAACGGGGGGACTCTTTTCGGGATTGACCCTTACCACGGAATCGTTAGAGGCCGTTATACGCGGCGGCATAGCCCTGGCCACACCCAACAACGAAAACAGCGGCAAACCAATCCTGCCGGGCCATCATTTTATCCTCCACGATAAACCCAAAAAACAGTGGCTGGACTGGAGCCCGGATATAATTATTTTTAAGAAACAGGGGAAGAAAAAACTTAAAAAACAGTAGTTTTAAAACATAGCCGCCGGAATATGAAAAAACAAATTTTATCCCCGAAACCACATCACCTTGTCTACGGTACCTTAAGCGACTACCTGACAGGAGAAAAATTACCCGACACCGATGACGAACGTATACGTCAAGATATCACCCGGTTGATGGTTGAGGAGCGGGGATACGTAAAGGAACAGTTACAACCAAGACAAACGATAGAAACACTCTTTTCCTCATCCTTTGTTATCTCCACCATCGACCTCACCGTATGCCTTAACAACAGGCAAACCATGATCATCCGTTACGGCCCCGGCTCCCTTGTCAGCAGAGAACGTTCGGCGATTGCTGCGGCAAGAATCCTCAACCCCCGGTACCGTATCCCCCTTGCCGTGGTCACCAACGGAAGGGATGCGGAACTTTTAGATACAAGAACTGGCAAGATTATTGGTTATGGGTTAGAGTCAATACCAGATAGAGATAGCGCCGAAAAGTGGTTGGAACAACTTGAATTTCTCCCACCGCTCACCGGCCTGAAAAAAGAGCGGGAGCTACGTATTCTCAACGTCTTTGACATTGAACGTTGCTGTCTGTAAAACTCTAGAAGGTTGTCCGGAACTATACATTTTTATTCAATTTTGGTTTTTTAAAAAATAAGCACGGTCATGTGCACAATATCGAAGTCTGCGCTATCCACGACCATTATTTTTTGAAAATTCCCTGGAATTGGGCAAAAATTCCTTCTTGGACATGCTGCCAGCCGGACAACCCTGAAAAGAGGACAGCCCCATAACCGAAAAATCATGGTATTATTTCCCGGAGAAAATCATGCCTGACCCACAAAAAGATTGGAAAAAATCGAGCTGGAAAAACTACACGGCTCTACAACAACCCGTTTGGCCCAAAAAAGGAGAAGTCGACAAGGTACTCACCGACCTGTCACTACTGCCGCCCCTCGTTTTTGCGGGGGAAATACGTTCCCTCAAAGACCTTCTGGCCCAGGCCGTAAAGGGCGAGGCCTTCCTCCTCCAGGGTGGCGACTGTTCCGAAAATTTTTCCCAGATAACCGCGCCGAATATTAGGGAATTATTGAAAGTATTATTGCAGATGTCCATAGTACTCACCTATGCCGGAGGAAAACCGGTCATTAAGGTGGGCAGAATCGCCGGCCAGTTTGCCAAACCACGCTCTTCAAATACCGAAACCATCGACGGGGTTGAACTCCCCTCCTACCGTGGCGATATGGTAAACAAGGCTGAATTCTCCAAAGAATGCCGCCTGCCAAACCCCAAATACATGTTGAAGGGGTACAATATGGCGGCCTCAACCCTCAACCTCCTCCGCGCATTTACCAGGGGCGGATTCGGCTCCCTGCAAAGGGTCCAGGCCTGGAACCAGGAGTTTGTCGTACAATCCCCCATGGGACGTTCCTACGACCGACTAGCAAAACAGATCAATCACGCTATACAGTTTATGAACACCATAGGCATCAGTGCCGACGCCCCGCAAATCAACCAAACCCAGCTGTTCACCTCCCACGAAGCACTGCTCCTCGAATACGAGGAGGCGCTGACGCGCATGGATTCCATAACCGGCGACTGGTATGACTGCTCTGCCCACCTGTTATGGATCGGCGAAAGAACCAGACAGGTGGACGGAGCCCATGTTGAATTTTTAAGGGGGGTTCATAACCCCATCGGCGTAAAAATAGGACCATCTTACGATCTTGATAATATAAAACAGCTTGTCGAGACGTTAAATCCGACAAACGAACCCGGTCGCATAACCTTAATTACCAGGCTGGGTATAAAAAATATTGAAAAGGCGCTGCCCCCGCTTCTCAGGGAAATGAAAAAAGAGGGGATGAATATTGTCTGGAGCTGTGATCCGATGCATGCGAATACCTATACCTCCACATCCGGATTTAAGACCAGGAATTTCAACGATATTCTCTCAGAAATCACCTGCTTTTTTGAAATCCACTGGTCCGAAGGAACCATCCCCGGCGGAGTACATCTGGAAATGACCGGCAACGATGTAACCGAGTGTACCGGGGGTGCACATAATATCGTGGATGAACAGTTGGCCAGTAACTATCTGACCAGTTGCGATCCGCGACTGAACGCAGAACAGAGCCTGGAGGTCGCATTCCAGATAGCCGATATGATCCGCTCCTGATACCGAAACCCTTGACCAGGCGGCATCGTAAAAGCTGATTGTTGCAATGCCGCCATTATTACATTTCGGTAATCTTTCTTGACCCCCGTCCCCGTGCGATTACTGTTCTCCCTGAAATCATAAAAATCATACCCGGCTTATTTCCAAAATTCGGCCAAACAGACTACCGATTTTACCGGTTTTGGGACGGGTGGTAATATCCGGTCTCCACCGAGTCCGGACTTTTCACGAACATTGCAAATGGATGGCCTCCACAGGTTCAGAGCTCATATTTTCACAATGTTCAGTAAAGGTCATTTAAGGAGAATAACCATGAATAGACAATCAATGCGCTTATCGCTGTCGGTAATGGTCACTACCCTGACATTCTGGTTAATATTGGTGCCGAATGTATACAGCGACAGTAGTGAAAACATTATTCCCTCCGCATCGTCAAACTTTTTCGTCGATGTGGTAAAAAAGGCAAAACCGGCCGTGGTTCATATTAAGGTTGAAAAAATGTCCACGAACAACAACCTGACCGGTATTTCCCCGGAAGACATGTTTAACAACCCATTTTTCCAGCAATTTTTCGGACCGAATTTTCGTCTCCCCCCCCAGCGCAAACCCCAGAGACATAAAATGCACGGTCAAGGTTCCGGCTTTATTATCAGCCACGACGGTTTTATACTCACCAACAACCATGTGGTGGAAGGGGCCGATTCCATCAAAGTTATCCTTTCCGACAACAGGGATTTTATCGCCAAAGTCATCGGCACCGATCCCAAAACCGACGTGGCACTCATTAAAATCACCGACCCGGAAAACCTGCCTATAATGCCCCTTGGTGACTCAAGCAAACTTGAAGCGGGGGAATGGGTCATCGCCATCGGTAATCCATTTGGCCTGAGCCAGACCGTCACCGCCGGGGTTATCAGCGCCACCGGCCGCAACAGTATCGGCATCAGCGAATATGAAAATTTTATTCAGACCGACGCCGCCATCAATCCCGGTAACAGCGGCGGCCCCCTGATCAACAGCAAGGGTGAGGCCATCGGTATCAATACCGCTCTTTTTTCACGAACCGGCGGTTATATGGGTATCGGTTTCGCCATCCCCATCAATATGGCCAAATCCATTGAAAAACAACTGCAGAAAAGCGGCAAGGTCGTCCGGGGCTGGCTGGGTGTAGGCATTCAGAATATGACTAAAGACCTTGCTGAATCATTTGGCGTTAAACGGACAAAGGGAATTCTTATCGGCAGTGTACAGAAAAATTCCCCGGCCAGTAGCGCCGGTCTTAAACAGGGTGATATCATTATCCGCATTAACAGCACCGAAGTTCACGATGTTTCCGACCTGCGCAATAAAATTGCTTTTATCGCACCGGGCACCAAAACTATGCTGCACATTATTCGTAAAGGACGGGAGAAAAAGATACTGGTAACCATTGGTACCCAGCCCGATAATTTCGGACAGAACGGCTCCGTATGGGGTGAAAACAGTACCCTTGAGCAATTCGGACTCAGCCTGCAGGAACTCACCGATGAACTCGCCGCAAAATTCGGCTATCCACAAAACAGCGGCGTTATAATCAGTGACGTCAAGATCAACAGCCCCGCCGCGGAAGCAGGCCTTAAACCGGGTCAGTTGGTGGAAGAGGTGAACAGACAGCGGGTCAGGAATATGCGGGACTTCAAAGAGAGTATACAATCGTCGACAAAATCCGGAAAGATTCTCCTGCGTATCCGCTCGGGGGAATACAGTACCTACGTGGTATTAACCAACACCGGAAATGACCGGTAAGCCGGTATAAGTGCCTTGTTGCTGTTATTAGCATCCGGTTTCTTACGGTCTATTATTTCTTATTTTTTATTACAGCTTTTACGGAGTAAGGCACTAAAAAATAACAGCTAATAGGAATTTTTCAAAAACCCCTCCTCCCAGGAACTCTGACCCCGGGGGAGGGGTTGGTTAGTGTTGCTCTGCTTTATCAGTTCTCCTGCGAATTTCTTCCCGACGACTGATGGCAATACGTTCAAAAATTCTGATTATTATAGGGAATCTTTCAAAATCATCGGTGGATATTTTTCTTAAGACCACGTCTGTTTTGGCAAGAACCGTGGCCGTACGTCTCCTTTCCTCTCCGAAATAAGCCATCTCACCGAAAATTGTCCCTGCTTCAATAACCGACAACAGGGTTCCGTTCTTATCAAATGTTTCCGCGCTGCCGCTATCCAGATAATATATACCATCCGGAATACTGCCGATTTTTATTATAGTTTCGCCCTTCTTACACCACTCCAGTTTAAAATAACATTCCCAGTCGGTATCCTCCACCAGGACGTGATAAAAATCAGCGTCCATCGCCCGGAGCAACTGTTTGGAAAGATGGTGTAACCTCTCCCCCAGGGAATCGCGTTTCTTCTCCATCAACTCCATGCCCCGCCTCTGAAAATCAACGGCTGGACAGGGGGTCTCCCGGATATATTCCAATATCCGTTCGATTCCCGCATCTTCTTTGCCCGTTATTTCCCTGAAAAAAAGCTGAGCCTCAAGTAATTTTTCCCTTACCATTGGAAAATTGGGCTCAATATTCAACTGCAGGTTTCCGCAAAACAGCTCCATAGCCTGGTTTTTCATGGTTATAAACCGGGCCAAAAGGGTTTCGTCCATCTCCGCCGGGCAATTATGAATACCGGGCTTGTATAGGGAAAAAATATTTATGGGATGGAGAACGCTGGCAAGACTAACCTTAGCTATATTAACCAGATATTTATCATAACCCCTTTGATAGCGTGCCACCTCCCTATCCAGCAAGAGGCATGTACCGAAATGACCACATAATTCTTCAAGTCGATTGGCAACGGCAAAACTAGAGCCGAATTTCGCTATCCTCGTGCCAAGTTGAGCCTCGGTTATGCGACCCAGTAAAATACCCATGCGGGTTTTAGGCAGCGACCCGTCCTCAATGGCTTCGGCCATTTTAACCGCTGCAGCCAGGGCGCGACTGCACGCTCCGGAAACGTCCTCCCCCGAACGTTTGTCAAAAACCACCAGACAACCATCCCCGGCCGAAGGCTCTATTTCCAGGGGCCTGTTCACATCCTGACTAAGGATGGAATTGATACGGGTGTGATAAGAGATTAAAAAATCCCTTATCTCCTCGGGACTCATGGCCGACGAAACATGGGCGTATTGAACCATGTCGGTCATCAGAATCACCACTTCTCTTTCCAGTTGATCCCGACCCATTATTTATTTACCACTCCCAGGCATTCACCGGTTTGATACCATATCCGCAGAAACTCTCGGTTAATTGGCAACACCGATAATTACCAGGACAACGATTACAACAACAAAAAATACAGCCACTTTTACATTTACAGAATTATCCTCATGGTGATCATGGTCTAACATTACAACCTCCTGATATTATATATGTAATTTAAGTATTACACCCCTTCGTGGCTCAACAATTCAGGACTTAAACAAGAGTGCCCTGTTGCCGAAACTACTCATATGGTCATGATAAAATTTATCGGGCACCTTAATTAAAACCAGATAGCACAGTTTTTAAAATATCTTATTCCCGGACAAACAGAACATCCATAAGCTGGTGAATATGGGAAAGGCCGACCAACTCTATTTCAGGCTCCCAGGTCAAACGTTCCTTATTACTTTTGGGGAGTAAAAAACGCGAGAACCCAAGTCGTTCAGCCTCACGAACCCGAACATCCACATGACCTACGGCCCGAATCTCGCCGGCAAGACCCACCTCCCCGCATACCACCATGGTCGACGGGATCGATTTTTCCAACAGACTTGAAGCCAGTGCGCAGATAACACCCAAATCAAGGGCCGGTTCATCAATGCGCATACCACCCGCGATATTTAAAAATATATCATGGCCATACATATCCAAACCACCTTTTTTCTCAAGTACCGCGCAGAGCAGCGACAGGCGCTGCTGGTCGGCACCGATGGCCGTGCGCCTGGCGGTACCCAAGTTGGTGGGACTGACCAGGGCCTGCACCTCCACCAGGATGGGACGCGTTCCCTCCACACTCGGCAATACCACGGAACCGGGTTCATCCAGGGGCCGTTCGGCCAGAAAAATTTCAGAAGGATTGCTCACCTGAACAAGCCCCTCTTCCTTCATTTCAAAGACTCCTATTTCATTGGTTGAACCAAATCGGTTCTTAACGGTGCGGAGAATGCGAAAGGCATGGCTGCGATCCCCTTCAAAATAGAGTACGGTATCCACCATATGTTCCAAAACCTTCGGCCCGGCTATGGTACCCTCTTTTGTTACGTGTCCCACCAGAACAACGGGAATATTTTCTCTTTTCGCCATACCCAGCAGCTTATACGCCGATTCCCTTACCTGGGTTACCGAACCCGGCGAAGAAACAATATCTTCACAAATCAAGGTCTGAATAGAATCAACCGCCAGTAAAGTAGGTTTCATCTCACAGGTCATGGCCATAATCTGCTCAACCCTGTTTTCAGTGGCTAGAAATTCGTCGGGGTGAATGGCGCCAAGCCTGGTAGCGCGCATCTTTATCTGGCGGGGGGATTCTTCTCCGGATACGTAGAGAACCCTTTGCCCATCTTCGGCGATTGCAGCCAGGAGATGGAGGAGAAGTGTGGATTTGCCGATTCCAGGCTCCCCACCAATGAGAACCACCGAACCGGGGACAATACCTCCCCCAAGTACCCTGTCCAGCTCTTCCATCCTGGTGGTTACCCTCTCTTCGTCTCCATCCGGGGCCTGGTGCAAAGGAACAGGTTGTGCAAAGGAACGGGCCGCCGTACCGGTAACCATTACCTCTTCAACCAGGCTCTCCCACTCCCCGCATTCGGGACATTTCCCTAACCACTTACGGCTCTTATAACCGCATTCCAGACATTTATAGAGCGGTTTTTCCTGTTTTTTCTTAATACCATTCATAAAATTAAAAGTGGGACACGGGTATGAAAAGTCATGGAAACCTCTTTACAGTTAAGTAAAAGGGTCTATATTTGATGGTGTCGTGGGGTTTTTTAACTGCCCGCCACCGAACAGCAACCATTATATCAATAAAGACCATGCAAAAGCAACTCAAGATGCCCACCGCTTCCAGCCGGTGGGTTCCCCTCTCCGGCTCGCTGCGCTTTATGTTCCGCCATAAACGATTACTTGGCTGGAGTTTTCTTATTATCATGATTACCATCCTTTTGACCTGGGGCGGCTATACCCTGAGCGTTGATTTCATAGACAATCTCACCGCTGATTTTTTCTCGGTACCGCCAGCGTCTGATACAGTCTGGGGCTGGATAAAACTTAAAGGATGGTTGCTCGGAAGCTGGTTTTTCCATTTTGTAACCAGCATAATCTCTTTTTATATTTCCTTTCTACTCGCCTACTCCCTGACCACACCCGGATATGCATTCTTGAGCACGGCAACAGAAAAAATCCAAGGCGGTGACAGCTTCACCCCAGACAGCAACACCTCTTTTGTCCGGTTTTTCCTTGACCTGTTGGAAGGAATCAAGATTGGACTTTTAGGTATTCTCGTAACTATTGCGGCAATTATTGTAAATTTTATTCCGCTGATAGGACAGATCTGTGTTTTTCTCCTCTACACCTACTATTCAGCCCTAATGTTTATCGACTACCCCGCCTCCCGCCGCCACTGGACGCTTGCAAAAAAAATTCGCTGGCTGTTTGCTTTTAGCAGCCCGTCTTTTCGTCTTGGATTTTTACCGGCCCTGGTCAGCATGATTCCACTCCTTAATATTTTTGCCATCGCCCTGCTCTTTCCCCTGCTGACCATCCACGCCACGCTTAATTTTTTAGTTATAGAACAGAGGGGAGCAAACCGGTTCTTCAACCCTTAAGGAGACGCAAATGGGACAAGAAATTGAAAAAAAATTCCTCCTCCGCAACGACGACTGGAGGGGACTGGTCGAGGGAAAAAACTACCGCCAGGGTTATATCAACTTCGATAAAGAGAGAACCGTCCGGGTTCGAACCATCCAGGAACGCGGATTTCTCACCATTAAAGGACCCGGACACGGTGCGGTAAGGCTCGAATATGAATACGATATCCCCATAACTGATGCCGAGGAACTCCTCGATAAACTTTGCCACAAACCGTTAATTGAAAAAATTCGCTACAAAATCCCCTACAAAGGGTTTACCTGGGAAGTAGATGAATTTAAAGGTGAAAATAAGGGGTTACTCTTTGCCGAAATCGAACTCGAGTATGAAAACCAACTCTTTACCACTCCCTCCTGGATTGGCGAAGAGGTGACGAGAGACCGTCGCTACTATAATGCCAACCTGGTCGAAAACCCATATAAAAACTGGAGAATTAAATGAAATTCTATACCATAGCTGAAAATGAACGCATACCGGCCCTTGGTCTCGGCACTTGGAAATCAAATAAAGGTGACGCGGGCAAGGTCGTTGCTGAAGCACTTGATATCGGTTATCGACATATTGATTGTGCGCCAATTTACATGAATGAAAAAGAGATCGGCACCGCGATCAACGCAGCCCTGACCGACGGGCCAATGCGACGGGACGAATTGTGGATAACTTCAAAGCTATGGAATAACGCCCACCCCAAAAAGTATGTGCAGACGGCCCTTGAAACAACCCTCAGGGAGCTACAGGTTGATTACCTAGATCTCTTCCTTATCCACTGGCCCGTACATTTCCGACCCGGCTGCCTATTTCCGCAAAAACCTGAAGAATTTCTCGCCCCCGATGAAGTTCCGGTTATGGAGACCTGGCAGGCAATGGAAAAACTGGTTAAAAAGGGTATGTGTAGATATATCGGTGTATGTAATTTTAACATCAGTCGATTAAACGACCTTAAACAACAGGCGTATATTCAACCGGTGATAAACCAGATAGAACTCCACCCCTATCTGCAACAACAGGATATGCTAGACTATTGCCGGGAAAACAATATCCTGCTCACCGCCTATTCACCCCTCGGTTCAACCGATCGCCCGGCCCCGTTAAAAAAAGAAAACGAACCATCCCTACTCGATCATCCGGTCATTGTCGAAATAGCCGAAAAAAACAATCTTTCCCCCGGCCAGGTCCTGCTGGCCTGGGCTTTATCAAGGGGCACCGTTGTTATTCCAAAATCAGTACAACCTGAACATCTAAGAGAAAACTTTGCCGCGACGGACATCGCCCTCGGCGGGGAAGATTTAAGGGCCGTAAACGGCCTTGAAAGAGCATATCGTTTTGTCGACGGCGGTTTTTTTCAAACCCCCGGCTCCCCATATACCGTAGCGGGTATATGGGGAGATAAATAGATATCACAAAGATAGCAAATAAAAAAAACCCAACCGGACATAACACATCCGGTTGGGAACAGATATCTCAGGCAGTTTAACGATTACGGGTTTATCGTTTTAAAAAGTTCAAACTCGCCTTTCTTGTTTATTTTAATCACCACGGCACTCTTAACCGGATTACCGCCGGCGGTCATATCAAGGGTGCCGGAAACTCCTTTAAAACCTTTAATTGCTGCCATTTTATCCTTTATCGCCTTCCTGGTCTCAAGAAGATCGGGACTGAGACTGTCCAGCGCACCAATGGCCGTCAGCATCAACAGGGCCGAGTCATAACCAAGAGCCCCGTTGGCGGAGGGCAAACTCTTGGTCATTGCCTTATACTGGTCGACAAACTCGCGACTCTTTCCCTTAACACCAATGGCCGCAAAATGTGAACTGAAATACAACCCCTTGCAGGCATCACCGCATCTTTCCATAAGAGCCGTGGTGTCCCAGGCATCGCCCCCCATTATATCCTTTGTCCAGCCCCTGGCCCTGGCCTGTTTCACAATGGCCGGTACCTGGTCATCATACTGGGGTACAAAAAGGACATCGGCTTTTGAAGCAATAATTCTATCGAGATGGGCTGTTAAGTCCTTTTCGCTGGTTAGAAAATTTTCAAAGGCCACAACGGAGCCGGGACCCTGTTTAGCCTCAAAGGCACTTTTAAAATACTCAGCCAACCCCCTGGGATAAGCGTCCGCAATATTATACAAAACAGCCGCCTTTTTCGCCCCCAGTTCACCGACGGCAATACTGGCCATCACTTCACCCTGAAAATTATCGAGAAAACAGGCCCGAAATACATAGGGCCTGTTTAACGTGGTTTTAATATTAGTGGATAACGGCGAGATCATGGGCGTTTTAAAAGCCTCACAAATCGCCCCGACGGGAATAGCCCGAGAACTATCAATTAAACCGATAATCCCCAGTACACGCTCCTGGGTTATCAATCGCAGGGTGGTACTTACCGCCTTTTGCGGATCAGATTCATTATCGGCGTAAACATATTTCACTTTATAGGCAATACCGCCGACCTTCAGCCCTCCCTGCCTGTTAATCTGATTTTTTATCAACTCTGCACCCTGTCTAGCGCTGATACCAGCCGCCTTTCTTCCCCCGCTTAAACTCAAATTAAGACCGATTGTAATGGTCTGCTCAGCATGAACAACGGAAGCAACACCCAGCAAAAGAAAAAACGACATTATCAATGACAAACGATTAATAAACACAAAATTCATACAAAACCTCTCTCCTAAATCCTAAAAAAGTATGCGTTTAAAACTGTTAAACACAACCAATTTTTATTATTCTTTGTTACCTTTTTACAATTGAAGCGGCTATATTTTGATCTGCTATTTAGATCAACCCCTTCCCGTCAAGTAATGCTCAATCGTGAACCCAAAACCAACCTCGGTGAATTCAGAGCAACATCCGGATATTATTAAGTAATCAGCGTTTTCTTTTGATACGCCGAACATCAACAGTGCCAACGTATAAAAATGCTTCAACATGTTAATAACGAAGCAAATTCAGTGGGTTGTCAACCCCGAAGGTGCAGAACTTAAATGGCGGTAAATATTATAAAGCCGACAGGCCACTATATATAGTGGCTCTTACAAAAGCCTATCTTTTTCCCCCCTCATAAGCAACTTTTTTTTTATAAAATAATTAAACTAAATAATAACATACTGAAATTACTAACGTTCAATAATGAGAAAAATAATAGCCCCCCACTATTAAAAATAGAGTACAAATTATAGTATGGACACCGGCGCATCAAAATAAACTGATAATTTTCCCATTTAAGATATATTTCAAATGGAAATAATAGATACCCATTGCCACCTTGATACGGAACCGTTTGAAAAAAATTTCCGGCGACTAATCCAGCGGGCACATGGTGTCGGCATAACCACAATGGTGATGCCGGGCATAACCGAATCGGGCTGGTCACGACTGCTCCAACTGAGCAAAACCCATACCGGCCTCTTTGCCGCCCCAGGTCTGCACCCACTGTTTTTAAGAACACACACTCCATCCCACCTCGAAAAACTTGCAGCAATAACAAAACAGGAATCTCTGGTTGCCATAGGCGAAATTGGTCTCGATTATTTTGTTAAGGATATGGACCAAAACGCCCAACAAATCCTATTTGAACAACAGCTGAGCATTGCCGATGGAGCAAAGCTGCCGGTTATTCTCCATGTTCGCAAGGCCCATGACCAGGTACTTGCCACCCTGCGCAAAAAACAATTTGTCCATGGCGGCGTGGTCCACGCCTTCACCGGCAGCCACCAACAAGCCCTGCAATACGGCAAACTTGGCTTTATGATAGGTTTCGGCGGTCCCCTTACCTATACCAGGGCCAGGCGACTGCGGGACATGGCAACAAAACTGCCGCAGGAAACAATTGTTCTGGAAAGCGATGCACCCTACCTGTCCCCAAACCGGTACAAAGGTAAACAAAATCTTCCCGAATATCTTCTTGAAACGATAAAGACCCTGGCCGCTCTCCGTCAGGAACCCTTAACACTAACAGCTTTATACACCAGCGAAAATGCCCGGCGTGTTCTGAAACTCCCCCCGCGCGACAAAATATTTGCCGCAACCACCATTACCGATGTAAACAACAACACGGAGTAGGCGGATGCAATCACCGGTAAAGCGGTGGAAGAGGCGAAAAGCGCAACGGCCAAAGTCCGGCAACTTGGCCCGTGCAGCCAGTGAAATCTCCAAGTAACCAGCATAGCTGGACCAAATTATCAGGCCACAGTAACAACAAACAATGAAAGCGACTCAAGAGTGAAACCACTTTCATTATAAACAAAGAGGTGATAACGAATATCTCAGGTCAGACCAACCTGCTGGCCTTAAACGCCACTATCGAAGCGGCCCGCGCAGGTGAAGTCGGCAAGGGTTTTGGTGTAGTTGCCAGTGAAATCTAGGAATTGTCCCAACAAACATCAGTGGTCGACAAACAGGCATCCGCCACCGATGAAATCGCCTCGAATGTCGCCCAGACTGCCCAAGGTTTGAATGGGGTCAATGAAAACGTGGCCCAAAGCACCACGGTATCAAGCCAAATAGTAAAAGATATCAGCCGGGTCAGTCAGGCCTCGTCGGAAATGGCCGTATCCAGCGATGAGGTAAAAAACAGCGCCGGAGAACTATCATTAACCGCTGAAAAACTAAAAAAATTGGTCAGTGGTTTTAAACTACAACCACCCTCCTGCAATGATATCAAAGAAATGAAACAGACCTTAATTATGCGCTGACAAAAGAGAGGATATCACTAATCTCAGGTCTATCATCAGGGCCACGGCTGATATGGTGAAAACGTACAATACCGGCGGGATCAACGAGGACATCACCTCCAAGCTGGTATATATCACCCCGGGATTTTAATAATCTTCCACCCTTTAAAAGTAACCGGCAATAGACCTTTAATGATTTCCAACTCCAAATATCCCTGAAATTACCCCTGTCCATGCCATAGTGGTGATAAAGCTTTTTATCAAGGTCAAGACAGTGGGGAAAATCAGGTTCATCAGCGGAACAATAACCCGGATAGTGGTATTCAAAGGTAATAACAACCACCTTAACTCCGCATCGTCGTAACTCCTCCTGTTGTCGCCATAACTGCGACAGATGATCACGACACGGCAGTCAAGCCGGATGTCGATGAAAGACCATCAGCAACCAGCTCCCCCTGCAGGCATCAACGGTGGTTTGGCGACCGTTTTCCGCCGTAAAGGAAAAAAAGAGGGCCTGTTTTCCCACCTTACTATCCATAAAATCTCCCAGTCAACAGCATGGCTGGACCAAATTATCAGGCCACAGCAACAAGGCATTTATACCGGCTTATCGGTAAGTTCCAGTATTAACGTCTATCCAGGAAAAAACTATTTCCAACGCAGACAAGCTGCAAGTTAGTGCCTTGTTGCTGTTATGAACCCGTTAAGTTGAACATTACCTTTATTTTCTTGTTTTTCTTTACAGGTTTTATGAAGTAAGGCACTAAACGAACACCGTTTAATAACTAAAAAAATTTTCCCTCTTCCACTATCTCTTTCTTGTCTTTTATGTAAAAATTTCGTAAACCATGGCAAATATCCGCTGAAACTGAGATTATTACATAAAGGACCGTTCTTTAGACCATACTTCTCACAGGTCGGAACCGTTCGAGCAAGGGGGAGATCATATGATGATATCATTACCTGTACAAAATGGCGGCAACTACCGTGTCAATCCCACAAAAATTATTGCCCTCGGCTTAAACTACTTTGAACACATCCAGGAAAGTGAATCGGTCGATGTGCAGAATTTCACAAATGAAATTCCCGACGAACCCATCCTTTTTCCCAAGACACCCAATGTAATCATTGGTCCGAACCAACCAATCATCCTCCCCACTTTCATTAACGAATACGATTTCAAAGAACCCAGAACCGACCATGAAGCGGAACTGGCAATAATCATAAAGGACAGGATAAAAAACGTCAACGCCGCAGAGAGCATGGAACATATACTCGGTTTCACTTGTTTCAACGACATCAGTCAGCGCAACCTGCAAAAAAACGATAAATCCGGATGGTACCGGGGCAAGTCCCTGGACACTTTCGGACCGATCGGGCCCGTAATTGTACCACCGGCAAATATAGGCGACCCCCAAAACCTCCGTATTCAGTGTCGTCTTAACGGTCAGACTGTTCAAGATTCCAACACCCGTCACATGATTTTCAAGATCCCCGATCTAATCGCATTTATATCAAAAAACTTTACCCTGGAGGCCGATGATATAATCATTACCGGAACACCAAGTGGTGTCGGCCCACTACGGGACGGTGATACGGTGGAGGTGGAAATCGAAAACATCGGTGTTCTTTCCAATCCGGTCCGGGCAGAAAAGAATATATCCAACCAGTCGAAATAGAGACCTTTTTTATCTTCTTTATAAAAAAAAGTGTTGTCTCCTTCATACCTCCGTCATTTTCTGATATGATTCACAAGTGGAAAAAATTCCGACCATGCTGGAGAATTATCCTGGATTTTCCAGCCAGCAAGTGCGGAGTCCACGCCTACCCCACAGGGGATGTGGGAAATCAATAACGTTGACGTATAAAAATACCTCAATTTATTGATAACAAAGCATATTAACAGGTGAGGTAAGCGTGGCACGACACTCCATTCTTTCCGAACCAGAAGGGCGCTATTTTATGCAGGAAAACAAACCTTACACCGCTTTTCTTGAGTTAATCAGAAAACTTACCATCGGCCAACGCTCTGCGGACACTCCGCACGACCTTACCGTTTTTCTGCACAATGCTATTTTTCCCGAACTGGCACCGGTTGTGGTAGAGGTGTATTTTTTCAACAAAAACACCAAGTTATTTCTTCCACAAATCCCACTTGACAGCAGACAGTCGCGCTTGGTCCCCAATCAAATACCCGCTGACCACCCAACCATAAAACAACTGTTCAGGGACAAACACCTTCTCCAGTTTTCCGGTGGAGACAATATCCCCAGCTTCCTGCAGAATACCGAAAACCACCACCATCTCCTGATATCCCTGGGTGATGAATCAGATATTGCCGGACTTCTTTACCTGGCCGGTCACCACTCGACACCCATCCCCCCACCCACCGTACATATCGTACCCACGATGAGCAGTGTTATAACCTCTCGCTTAAAAAGTATGGGCACCATTGAACGGCTGCAAAAATCCATGCGCTGCCTCGAATATTCCGAAAAGATACGGACCGCTCTTTATGATATCAGCGAGATGGCCCATGGTAAAATAAACATCGATAATCTCTACAAAAAACTTCACCAGACCGTCGGTCGTCTTATCCATGCAAATAATTTTTTTATTGCTTTGCAAGACAATAGAAAGGATAAAAAAATCATCACATTTCCATATATTGTAGACGAAAATACCACACATACCGAAACCGTGACGGTGGAAGCCGACCAACAACCCATTTCCCTCACCGGTTACCTATTACAAACAGGTAAGCCACTCCTCCTCACTCCGGATAATTTCGATGAAATCTGTCTTAAAAACAAAATTCAGTGTCTGGGCACAAAACCACACTCCTTTGTCGGCGCCCCATTTTACATGGAACATCTATCCGGCGCCGTAATGGCCCAGAGCTACCAGGATATTGTTTATTCGGAAAAAGACAAGGAGTTGATGGCCTATGTGGCCAGACATACGGGCGACGCCCTGCAACGAAAACAAACGGTGGATGATTTACAAAACGCCAAAGAACAGGCGGAGCAGGCGGAAAAAAATAAAGGCCATTTCCTCGCCAATATGAGTCACGAAATCCGTACCCCCATGAACGGAATTATCGGACTCACAGAACTGCTTCTCAACACCGACCTCTCGGAACAACAGAAAAATTATCTAGAAATGGTTCATGCCTCGGCGGGACGACTGTTACACCTGATTAACGATATCCTCGATTTTTCAAAAATTGAAGCGGCTAAATTGGAACTGGAGATTACCTCTTTCAGTCTCCGTGACACCATTGACAGTAGCCTGAAATTACTATCTATTTCCGCCGATGAAAAGAATATTTCCCTCCATGTCGACTGCGACGAGAAAATACCGGATATCCTTCTCGGGGATGGCGATAAACTAGGACAAATACTTCTTAACCTGGTGGGCAACGGCCTGAAATTCACCGACCACGGATCTGTAACCCTGCGGGTTCAACCCAAAAATGAACAGCAACATGGAGACTACACCACCCTTAATTTTCAAATAATCGACACCGGCATCGGCATTCCTGCCGATAAGCTGGACGTCGTTTTTAAGGCCTTCAGTCAACTCGGAACAACCCGTAATTCAAACCACAGGGGGACGGGGCTTGGTCTTGTCATAGCCGCTGAGTTGGTGGAAATAATGGGTGGAAAAATTTCGGTGGAAAGCGAACCGGGGGTCGGGACAACATTTTCTTTCACCATCTGTTTTTCCCTAAGCCCCCCCGTCTCTCTTTTACACAAAACGGAACGGCACCGCCTGCAGGCTTCCACCAGGACAGACCAACATTTTTCGCGTTTCCGTATCCTCCTGGTGGAAGACGAATATATAAATCAAGCCCTGGCTATATCGGTACTAGAACGGGAAAAATGGCAGGTCACCGCCGTTGAGAACGGGGTCCAGGCCCTGGAAATAATAAAACATAAACCATTTGACCTGATACTTATGGATATTCAAATGCCGAAACTCAACGGTTATGAAACAACTCGGGCCATCCGGCAGAGGGAACAGAACACGGATAGACATATCCCCATTATAGCCATGACTGCATACGCCGGTAAAAAAGATCAGGACGAATGTTATAAGGCCGGCATGGATGGCTATATTTCAAAACCGATCAACGCCAATTCACTACGCATCGAAATTGAAACGATCCTGCGGCGCCACCCCTGTATGGCAAAAAACCACCGCTGACTTTTCATCATTACCCCACACCTCCCATGGACGACTTCACAGCATCCCCTGGAGAAGGTCGGAACAAGACTCAATCTTTAACAGTATATGTCCATGGATGAGCAATTTTGCACTAAATCGAGGCGCTTGATGATTTTAACCACAGGTATATATGCGATATCTCAATGTCTCGTACCTCACTTTATCGGAGGATTAAATTTTGAAAACAACGAAGAGCTAGGGGAAAATAACCATTTATGGACAAACACTAGATAATAATACCGATTTCTAATTTTATTTACCGGAGATAAACTCAAAATATTCCCGCACCGAGGGTAAACAACCCCGAAGGGCGCTGATCGCGGTTAATTCGGTGGAAGCCAAGTATACCCTTGTCCCATCCCCCAGCCTGTTGTCAAAATTTCTAGTCGATGTCGAAATTACCGTGGTCCCCGGACGAACTCGAGCCTGATTGCCCATACAGAGGCTGCAACCGGGTATCTCCACCCGTCCCCCAACCTGGGCAAAAAGAGCCAGTCCCCCTTCCCGTTGTATGGTATCGCGGTCCATGCGGGTGGACGGGGCAATCCACAGTCGCGCCTTTGCGTAGGGTTCGTCTGCAAATATTCGCGCCGCGGCTCGAAGATGACTAAGATGGGTCATACAGGAACCAATAAAGGCCTCATCTATCTTCTCACCCGCCACTTCACTTAATTTTTTCACATCATCCGGATCATTGGGACAGGCCAACAACGGTTCTTCTATCTCTCCCAAATCAACATCTATTACCACCGTAAACTCTGCATCTTTATCGCGTCGCAAGAGAGTGGGCTCCACCAGCCATTCCTCCAGTCGGTCGATGCGCCGGAGCAAACACTCACGATCATTGTAACCATCCGCCACTAGCGACTTCAGAATCGTAATGTTTTTTTCAACATTTGCCACCACCGTCTCCACCGGTAACCTGACACTACAACCGGCGGCACTCCTCTCCGCTGAGGCGTCCGTCAACTCAAAGGCCTCTTCGACACTTAAATCATCGACACCCTCAATCTCCAGAACGGTACCAGCAAAGATGTTTTTCTTACCCTTTTTCGGCACGGTGAGGAGCCCGTTTTTAAGCGCCATATATGGGATTGCATTAACCATATCCCGAACACTTATACCAGCCCTTCTTTGTCCGTGGAAACGGACCAGTACCGATGGCGGCATTTCCATAGGCATAAAACCAAGGGCCGCAGCAAAGGCCACCAGTCCAGAACCAGCGGGAAATGAAATACCAAGAGGAAAACGGGTATGGGAATCTCCTCCGGTGCCCACGGTATCGGGGACCAGCATCCTATTCAACCAGGGATGAATAACTCCGTCACCCGGTTGTAAAACAACCCCTCCACAACCAACCGTCGTCCTCCGCATCGTTTGCCAACGCCCAAAATCAGTTGCTTTGGGATAAGCCGCAGTATGGCAAAATGACTGCATAAACATCTCTGTTTTAAACTTTAAGCAGGCAAGTTCTTCAATTTCCTGCATGGTCATCGGTCCCGTTGTATCCTGGGATCCAACCGTTGTCATACGTGGTTCACAAACCGTGCCGGGCAACACGCCCTTTAGCCCACAGGCCCGACCAACCATTTTTTGCGCCAGGCTGAAACCCTGGCCTTTTTTTACCTTAGGATTATCGGTCTGTTTAAAAATAGTAGGAAATTCCACACCCAGGTGTTCGCAGGCCATACGGGTCAGCTGCTGACCGATAATCAAATTTAAGCGTCCCCCGGCCCTATATTCGTCAAGCAAGGTAACCGGCGGTTTTTTTAACGATATGGCTTTATTTCCATCACTCTTTAGGGTCCAGCTACGGGGGTCAAATATTACCCTGTCACCGGTTGACAGCCGACTAGTATCACACTCCACCGGGAGAATACCCGCATCCCTTGCGGTGGCATAAAAAATCGGGGCGACCGTACCGCCAAAAAAAATACCACCACTTCTCTTGTTTGGTACAGCAGGAATATCTTCACCGGTATGCCACAATAACGAATTGACCGCCGACTTTCGGGATGAACCGGTTCCCACCACATCACCCGCAAAAGCCACCGTTTCACCGTCTGCCTTTAATTTGTTTATGGTCGCTATTCCGTCGGGAAAACGTTTGCCGCCGAAAAATGTTGCGTGCAAAGGAATATCCGCCCTGGACTGGGCCTGGTTACCCGGAGAAAAATCGTCAGTATTTATCTCTCCGTTCACCTTGTAAATTGTAGCCTTTATCGTCTCCGGCAACTGTTTCGACCGGGTGAACCACTCACCCCGGGACCAGGAAACAATAACTTCCAATGCCGATTTATTGTGGGCGGCCAAATCAGCAACCCTAGCAAAACCGTCATAAACCTTTGTTATTGACCATAACGCTTCAACACAAAAAGATGCCAATGAAGCCACAGCGAGAAGATCGATCAAGACCTCCACGTTATAACCGCCACCCATCAAGGAGAGCATGATTATCGACTGTTCCGGATTTAATACCCCACAATTAATTTCCCCTAGGGCGACTGACTTTAACCAGTTTGCCTTTACTTGGGCGGCTTTGGATACCCCAGGCTCCACGCGATTGGCGAGCAGGTCAAGTAGGAAAACCTGATCCTCTTTACCCGCAACCAACAGTTCGGTCACCCCGGCACATTGGGCCGGGGTAAGCGGCAGGGGCGGCAGGTTCATTTCTCTTCTTTTTTTCGCGTCTTTTTTATATTTTTTTAACATATACATCCCTTGGGTTTTATGATCGGGGTATACTCTTGCGCATGCCCTCTAAATTTAGCAACCGGCAGATTTGAAACATTCGCCATTTACAGAAAATACGAGGCGTCAATAACACCAATATATCCACATGGGTAAAAAGATTAACAACAACCCTACCACCACAATGTGGTGCGCTGAGCATTGTTGTTTTTATTACACTTAATTCCCATAATTGGCAAGTTTGGTTGCAAAACAAAATTAAGAACGTTAAATATCCGGATAAAATAACATAGGAAATGATCCCTAAGCCGGTATAAGTGCCTTGTTGCCGTTACCAGCATCCGGGTTTTTATGGTCTATTATTTCTTGTTTTTTATTACAGCTTTTACGGAGTAAGGCACTAATAACCCAAAACTTTATTATGGTGGCACCGATGTCCATCGAATTATCTCTAGCCATGGCCTATGACGCATTGGTTGCCTCCAGGAAAGAGGCTCTTCCCTTTCGTGCAGAGGCAGCACTGGTCGCCGACTTTACCCGCCTCTTTGTGCAAAACCTTTTTCACCTTGATGAAAGAGAATTTAAAAACATATTGAGGGCAAATCGCGCCCTCCACGAAAAGGCCGACAAACGGGAGAAAAAGGGCAAAGACCCCTTTGAAGCCCTGCGACAACAGATCCGTAAGCAGGATATTCTCGGCAGGATCCTGGAGCGTTATTCCTCCCACCTTGGAGCGTTGGACTGTGTTTTAGATGTAAGGGCAACCGCGGCCCTTATTCACCATATTCTGTACTTTCAGGTAACGGCAAAACTCCCTGCAAAGGTTATGGGATGTGAGTTCGGCTCCGGCACCAATATTCTATCGGTGGCCGCCACCATCCCTTTTTTGCACCAGGGGAAACGGTTAACCATCCACGCGTTTGAACAATCGAAAGAGTCCCGGAAAGATGGGCTGAAAATCTGTGAAATACTCCTGCAACACAGTGAATATAAAGATCTAATCGAATTCCACATCCACCCTGGAGATATAACAACCAAAGGACCATATCAACTTGTCAAAGATGCGGAAAAAGAGTGCGGCCCCCTCGCCTTATGGATCTCGGAAACATTCGGTTACCAGTCTGCCAAACCGCTGGTTGCGGAAAACGGAGCAGAGTGTACCTTTGTGAATCCCGCAGGAATCCCCATCTATAACGACGATCTTGAAAAAAAATACGATCCCCTGCCGTTGGTTATTGACCACTCCTGCCGATATTTTGATGCATTCCTCTCCAAAATAAAAGAGGGACGGATCCTGGCTTTTCCTGATTTTATTACACCCAAAGTTGTTATAGACGGCGATAAAAGCCGTCTGTTTACAGCGGATGGAATCTGGAAAAAATTACACCAACTAGGTCAGCCCTACGATATGCTCCCCCCCTGCGTACCCACACGGTGGAATTTAACAAATAGGTCAAAATCACCACGGAAACGGAGAGTGAAACGCAAGCACCTCCGCCGCTGATATCCACCTTAAACTACTACAGTTTATATGAAAGTGGTTTCACTCTTGAGTCTCTTTCATTGTTTTTGTGGCCGTGGTCTGATAATTTACTCCAGCCATGCCGGTTACTGGGAGTCAACACCCAAGGAAAGACCCAGATCCAGAGCCCTGTTGTTAAGTTCAAGAAAATCCTTCGGTACCCTGTCGGCCACCGCCAAACGAACAGACTTCGGACGTATCACCTCGGTGATACCAACCAGGGCGCCCAGTACACAAATATTAAAAACCACCGGTTTACCAATCTCTTCCATTACGGTTTCATAGAGGGGCAGCTCCACTTGGTTTGCGTCAATTTTTTTAGTAATCTTCACGAACTTACTATCGGTCAATAACAGACCGCCTGGTCTGATAATCGACGAATAACTATTATACGCCTCCTGGGTCAAACATACCAAAACATTGGGCTGGCGAACCTCGGGAAAGTTAATTGCCCGATCGGAAATTATAATATCACTCCTGGTACCACCACCCCGGGCGGCGGCACCGTAACTCTGGGACTGAGTTGCATTTTTACCATCATACATCACCGCCGCCTCTGCAAGAATAATAGCCGCGGTAATCACCCCCTGTCCCCCTGATCCCGAGAACACAAGTCGTACTCTATTCATGAGATATTCTCCTTTGCAGCATTGGCAACTATCTTGTCATATTCCTCACAATATTCCGAACGCTCTTCCGCTACAAAGATTCCCCTGGGCAATAGATTAGGATTTTCGGCCAGTGCCTTTGAGCCTATCTTAGCCGTACAGTTTTTCTGTACCTCCAACATGGCCGGAGCATCACCCTCCTTATTCTTTCTGCCGTAATGGGTTGGACACTGGGAGAGCAACTCAACAACAGAGAACCCCTTGTGCATAATCGCTTTTTTGAGAATATCTGTGGTTTCCTTAACATGAAAAGCGGTGGAGCGTGCCACGAACGACGCCCCGGCAGCCTTGGCCAGATCTACAACATCAAAATTTTCATCAATTGTTTTAAAAGGAGCCGTGGTTGCCATTACCCCCTGACCCGAAAGCGGCGAAAACTGACCACCCGTCATCCCGTAAATACGATTATTCATTACAATAGCGGTGAGGTCGATATTTCGTCGGGCCGCGTGGATAAAATGATTTCCACCGATTGCCAGGGCATCACCATCACCCATGGGCACAAGGACTTTCAGGCGTGGTTGACTAAGTTTAACACCTGTTGCAAAGGTCAAAGCCCGACCATGAATTGTATGCAGAGAATGAAAATCAACATAACCGGAAATACGCGCCGAACAACCTATCCCCGAAACCATGACAATTTCATTTTTATTAAGTTGCAACTGTTCCACCGCGCGAATAAGTGAATTAAGGATGGTACCGTGACCGCAACCGGGGCACCACATATGAGGAAAATACCTCTCGCGTAGATAGTCTTTAACAGCCATATTATACTCCCCTCCCCTGGACGACCCGCAGGAGTTTTTTAATATCCGAAGGTGTGATCAGTTTTCCATCAATACGATTGGCAAGAAAGACCCTATTGGGTTTTTTTACCGCCGCCTTCACCTGGGCCAGAACCTGGCCCATATTCATTTCTACAACCAGTACAGCCTTTGCCGCCGCACACTTCTCCCTTACCAGTTCCACCGGAAATGGCCAGATTGACTGAAGTTCCAACACACCTATTTTCTCCCCCTTGTTTCGCCTGTTAATTGCCAGGTGAATGGCAGATCTGGCCGAAGAGCCATAGGAGATCAATACATAATCCGCGTCGTCGAGAAAATGTTCTTTATAGCGGGTAATGGAACGTACGTTGTTTTCTATCTTGTCGTTTAAATGCCTCAATAACTCGCTTACAACCTTGGGATTATTTGATGGAAACCCCCACATATCATGGAAAAGTCCGGTCACATTATATTTATGTTCACTCCCAAAATCCGACATGGGCAAACGACCGTCTTCCCTCGGTAGGTAGGGATGGTAATCGACCCCTTTTCCCAAAGATGTCCTCAGCCTGGTAACAATCTCCAGTTCACCTTTTTCGGGAATAACTAGCTTTTCACGCATATGGCCTATGACTTCATCAAAAAGAAGAACCACCGGCGTTCGGTATGTTTCCGCCAGATTAAAGGCATCAACCGTCATCCGAAAAACATCCTGGTGGTTGGATGCGGTCAAGGCAATTATGGCGTGGTCTCCATGGGTACCCCACCTCGCCTGGTTCACATCTCCCTGGCTGACATGGGTGGGGTTACCGGTGGAAGGCCCGCCCCTCTGCACATTTGCTATCACACATGGTATTTCCGTCATACAGGCATAGCCGATTGCCTCCTGTTTCAATGAAAAACCTGGACCACTGGTAGCAGTCATTGCCTTTTTGCCGGTCAGTGATGCTCCGATAATCGCACACATGGAGGCAATTTCGTCTTCCATCTGAATAAATTTACCGCCCTTTTCAGGTAACCTTCTGGAAAGATGTTCCGCAATTTCCGTGGAGGGGGTAATAGGATATCCTGCAAAAAAATCTATTCCAGCGTAAATAGCCCCCTCTACACAGGCCTCGTTTCCCTGGATAAACCTTATATTCTCACTCATTTCCGGCCTCCTCTGTCAGCACCTCTATCGCAAGATCCGGACACCGTAATTCACACATTTTACAACAGATACAATCCTCTGGACGAACTACAATGGACTTCTCCATAGCATCCAGCTCCAAAACCTTTGTCGGGCAAAAGTGAACACATATACCGCACCCTTTGCACCAGTCCCGGTTTATCAGGATTTCCTTGAGTTTCTGCCTGGCCATACCATCCTTATTAATGTTGATTTTTCTATTATCAACTCTCAGATTTAGGGGTAGTCAAGATCCCCATTCGACACAATTACAAAATATGAGTAAAAAAAAAGCACATAACAGTGTATGTGCTTTTTTAAGCATGTAACTCAAACTAACCGGCTGTCAAGTTAATAATTCATATCAACACCGGCATTTCTTTGTTTTTATCAACACCGGCATTTCTTTGTTTTTAAATAGATAAATATAGTTAATAACTGTGAAAACATTACATTATCATAGTTGTCCAGCAAACAAACAATATAAGAAAAAACCGTTCACAAGAACCGTCGGGGCGACCACGCACCCAAAACCAATAACACAATGATTTAACGGTATAAATCTATTTTCCCATATTCCATACGTCGCTCTACTACCTACTTTTCTTCGAGAAAAGGGTATGTAAAACTTGCCGGGGGAACAAAAGTCTCTTTAATGGTCCTCATGGAAACCCAACGCATAAGGTTAGGCGCAGAACCTGCTTTATCATTTGTTCCAGACGCACGCCCTCCGCCGAAGGGCTGCTGTCCCACCACCGCACCCGTCGGTTTATCGTTAATATAAAAATTACCGGCGGAATCCTCAAGACGCGCCAGTGCCTTATTTACTGCGCTCCTCTCCCGTGCGAATATTGAGCCGGTTAAGGCATATGATGAAGAGGTGTCACAAAGATCAAGGGTTTGAAGATATCGTTCATCTTCATAAACATAGATTGTGATTACCGGCCCAAATATCTCCTCCACCATCGTTTTGAATCCGGGGTTGTCGGCTAAAATAACAGTGGGTTCAATAAAGTACCCGATACTATCATCGTGACCGCCGCCGATAATTACCTCCGCCCCCTGATTTTTCTCTGTATAATCCAGATATTCTACGATAGTCTCGAAGGCAGAACGATCTATTACCGCTCCGACAAAATTACGAAAATCCGTAACTGCTCCCATTTTTATCTCACCCATCTCCTCAATCAACCCCCTGTGTACATCATTCCAAAGAGACTTGGGAATATAGGCTCTACTGGCAGCCGAGCATTTCTGGCCCTGGTATTCAAAGGCACCCCTTATAATTGCCGTAACCAGCGTGTCAACATCAGCACTACTGTGGGCAAAGATAAAATCCTTTCCACCTGTTTCACCGACTATCCTCGGATACGATTTATATTTTGATATATTTTTACCTATCGTTTCCCACATCGATTGAAATACTTTCGTCGAACCGGTGAAGTGGACACCCGCTAGGTTAACGTTACGTAAACAAATTTCACCCACATCCGCACCCCGTCCCGGTACAAAATTTATTACCCCAGGGGGCAGTCCCGCCTCCTGCAAAATCTCCATAAACATAAATGGTGTATAGACAAGGGAAGAGGCTGGTTTCCATACTACAGTATTGCCCATAATGGCTGGCGCGGTCGGTAAATTACCCGCAATCGCCGTAAAGTTAAAAGGTGTTACCGCAAAGACAAATCCCTCCAAAGGACGATACTGAACCATATTCCAAATGCCCTGTGACGAAAGTGGCTGCTGGTGATAAATCTCTTCGGCAAACTTTACGTTAAATCGTAAAAAATCTATTAACTCACAGGCCGCATCAATTTCAGCCTGGAAAATAGTTTTACCTCCTGCCAACATGGCCCCCGCGTTTATCCTGGCCCTGTATTTTAATGCCAGTAAATCTGCAGCCTTTAAAAAAATTGCACAGCGGTCCTCCCAACGAAACGATCTCCACATCTTTTGCGATGCCATGGCACTTTCAATGGCCGACTCAACTTCCTTTTCACCGGCGATATGATACGTGGCCAGGATATGTTTATGATCATGGGGCATTACCACATCTGCCGTATTTCCCGTTCGTACCTCTTTTCCATTTATAATTAACGGTATTTCAAGGGTGTTAGATGAAAGTTCAGCAAGCTCTTTTTTCACCTGTAACTTTTCCGGGCTACCGGGACCATAACTTAAAACAGGCTCATTAATTGGCACAGGTGTGGTAATAATCGCGTTATTTAAAATATTCATGTTTCCCTCTAAAATTTATGTTTTTCAGTAACTAATTTTGATCAAATCTCATTATGTTAAAAACAAAATTTAGTGCAATATTCTATTCCTGTCTCTGGCCCTGGCTAAGGGTTTATCTTCTTTTTTTTGTACATATTGCACTGTTATCAACCTTTTTTGAAAATGGCCTTTATTATCACACCCGCCATCTGCGGATTTTCCTTTAATCTCCTGGTGCTGTATCCAAACCACTGTTTTCCAAAGGGCACATAAACTCGCATACGGTGCCCCTTTTCTAAAATAGACCTGCGTAATGCCGGAGTTACCCCATACAACATCTGAAACTCATAACCATCAACAGCTACACCATATTTTTCTATCAACCTGAATGCCCCCTCCACCAACTGCTTATCATGGGTTGCAATGGCCGGATACATTCCCGTCTCAAACATAAATTCAAGATCATTTAAAAAATTTTTATTAATTTCCCTGGGATCTTTATAGGATATGGCAGCAGGCTCAACGTAAATACCCTTACAAAGCCTTAAATTTACCGGATTTTCTTTTGAATGGATATCAAGCAACCCTTTTATATCGGCATGTGTTCTTTTTAAATATGACTGCACAACCAGCCCTACGTTTTTCGGAAACTCCTTTCTTAAACTGCGAAAAAGTTCGATTTCCAAATCGGTGCAGGGAGAATCCTCCATATCAATTCTCACAAAATTATTGTACTCCGCTGCCCTTGCCACCACGTCCCTGATATGATCGTAGGCCACCTTCTTATCAATCAGCAGCCCGAAAAATGTTGGTTTAAGGGAATAATTACCCTCAATTCCTATCTTCTCTGCCTCTTCAATCACCTGTAAATATTCTTGTTTATTAATATTTGCCTCTTCTAAAGTTGTTATAAACTCACCCAAAACATCAAGTGTTGTCATTATTTTTTCATTATTTAATTTTTTTGCGTTCTTCAAAGCTTCACCAAGATTTTCCCCGGCGATATATTCTTTGGAAAACATCCAGACAAGTTTTTTAGGCAAATAGGGCAAAAGTGTAGCTATTAATTTAGTAAACATTTGGGTTCCAATTTTAGTTATTATTTAATATTTCAAAACTATACGGTAAAGTTACAATATCCCTTAACCAGATCGAATCTGCTATCAAAGCTAAAAGTCAATTACATTGGTCAATTTTCTACAACAGACCGATTTTATTTCTTTTATTTTGTTATTAGGCATAGGCAACATAGCTATATAAAAATATTCGGGGGATTAAACTTAAGTAAACTATTGTATACAAAAATTGCACACAATATGTGTACACCATAAATCAGTTCCATGTCAATAATTTTTCTTTAAGTGCTATATTTTTCTAAATCGGGCCCCTAAATCTTTATTAACTTAAAACTTTAAGGATACACCGTTTCCACCTTAATCCCATACACTGCCAACCTGGTTGTGAACTATCAACAATACAACTAAAACAGAGATGGTTTCATCTGGTAATTTGACTATTTAACTTAATGTTGTATACATTAGTGATATATTTACCCAGCCAATGACTAACACAAGGGTACAGCGCCCCTTAATCTATTGTTTTATCAACATATTGTATTGTTGTAATTCGTTAACTAAAGTTAAAAACAAAATTTTATGATCACAAATCCGTAAATATTTTTATTGTTGCAAAAATTCCTTTTTTGCCATTAAAGATAGGAGTGCTGAAAACTATACAAACTTTGATCCACCTTGGGTATTGTCATTAAAATCCCTATCTTAACAATACTAAAGGTATCCACTAACATTTTCATTGAGTTTAAATAAATGGAACAATTGCGTAAAACCAACTCTGAAGTCGCAGTATATCAAAAACTTAAAACTGCCATAAGAAAGCGCTATATAAAACAGGGAAGCCAGCTGGTAGAAATTGCCCTGGCAAACAAACTTGGGGTCAGTCGTACCCCGGTTAGAAGTGCCATTAAAAGATTAGAATCCGAAGGGTTGGTGCACTCCATCCCCAACAGAGGCGCCTTTGTTATTACCCCCACGCAAAAAGAAATCAGTGAAACTTTTCTGGTACGTGCCCAACTTGAAAAAATGGCCACCCGCCTGACTGCAGAGTCAATTACCGATATACAAAAAAAGGCTCTAATAAAACTACTGCGTGATGAAGAGCAGGTCTTTGATCAGAATAACCCTGATAAATATTATGAAGCCAACGATAATTTACATCTGAAAATAGCTGAATATTCTGGTAATCTTGTTCTTTATAATTATGTAAAAGAACTATTGGATAGGACCAGAATTTACCTTATTTTATACGATCCGTTTTTTAAGTTTGAATACAGCCCGACCACTGAACACCAGGCAATCGTTAACGCAATTATCGTCCACAACCCTGATTTGGCCTGCGAGGCCCTGGAAAACCATATAAACAGTTCCATTAGTGGCTTAGAGTCAGCTGGTCATATGCCAGATGATTACCTATCTGTATAATCAACCATTCCACTAACGGCAGCATCCTTCCCAGGCCAGCTCACAACAGAAGCAAAGGTACACAGGCTATATTGTTAATTTAATGATAAAGTGATCTTTAAAGTTCTATTCGACCTTGGTCGGTGGAACAGGAAGCGGTATTCGTGAAGTGGCTTGCAATCAGGCCACAACCCCAACAAACAATAAATGCGACTCAAGGGTGAAACCATTTTCATATAAATTTTTTTCATACCAACTCGGACATAATTATATTTGAATATGGTCTGCCTTTTTCGGTAATTCTGATATTCGCACCCGATATCTCAACTAGACCCTTGTTAAGTAAGGTGGTTAAAACCTCTCCATAATATTTTTTCACATCCAATCCATAACGATTATATAATTCTTGACATGAAATTCCTGAACTTAAACGAAGCCCCATAACAACCGTTTCTCTAAAGGATTGTTCATGGCCTAAACTTTCCCTCTCTACAATTACGCAATCTTCATTTTCTATCTTGCTTATGTATTCTCCAGGATCGGCCACTCGTCTTTTTCTAACACCGGAAATATAACTTACCGCCGCTGCACCAACACCAAGATAATCTTTATTATGCCAATAAGTTAAATTGTGTGAGCACTTACAGCCATTCTTTGCATAATTCGAAATCTCATACCGTTTAAATTTCTTTTCTAAACATTTTTTTTCAGTTATCTCATCAAATTTTATAATTTCATCCTCTTTGGGTAAAATTATTTTCTTTTCGTTTACCCATTTATCCAGATATGTGCCATCCTCCAATGTTAACTGATAAATTGATAGATGTTGCACCGGCATGGCTAATGCCTGTAATAACGATACGTTCCACGAATCACAGCTCTGTCCTGGTAATCCATACATCAGGTCAATACTTATATTTTTAAACCCAACCCCAAAAGCCAGGTTAATACATTTAACCGACGTTGCAGCATCATGTAATCTGCCTATCTGCTGCAATTCCTTGTCAACAAAAGACTGAACACCAAACGATATTCGATTAAAACCCGTTTTCCTTAACGCTTGTAAATAGTTTTTATTGACGGTTCCAGGGTTTGCCTCAACAGATATTTCCGCCTCACCTGAAATAGTGAAAATATTCTTACAAAATTCCAGCAGTTGTACTAAACTGCTCATATCCAAAACGGTGGGCGTCCCCCCACCTATAAATAGCGTACCAACCGTTTTGTCACGACTAAGGTTTGAATAGATTTTAAGCTCTTTTTTAAGCGCCTTAATATACGGATAATAGATATTTTTCTTGGAAACTACGGAAGGAAAAGCGCAGTAATTACACTTTGATAAACAAAATGGGATGTGTATATATAAGGATAACACTACTTCTCCAAGGGGATCATTGCCAACCGACAATCCTCTTTGATACTTTCCATAAGCCCATTATCAGCAAAGCTGTAACTGCCATCACCAATAATCAAATGATCTAAAAGATGGAGCTGCATCTGGTTGCAAATCAAAAAAATTTTTTTAGTTAATTTAATATCCTGGGGTGAAGGCTGCAAAGAACCCGATGGATGGTTGTGGGCTAGAACCAAAGCGGCCGCATGATATTGTAAGGCATACTTTACTATTTCCCTCGGGTAGACCGTATTAACGTTGATTGTCCCCTCTGAAACAACCCTTGAGTCTATTACTGCATGGGAAGAGTCCAGAAAAATTACGGTCATAACCTCCTTGTGGAGACCACGCATGGAATGGGATAAATAGTCAATCACCTCCGCAGGCGAATTAAGATACCGTTTTCCTTCAGTACGTTGCTTAAGATAATAACCCGCAACAGCCTGGACAAAGTGAAGGGCAAATCCGTTTTTCGGCCCAATACCATCGACCTCGGTGAGGGAAAAAAGTGGTGCCTCAACCACTTTAGCAAAAGAACCAAATTTTTTAAGTAATTTCTTGGCCTGCTCTTTACAGTCTTTACGTGGCGTGCCAAAAGAGAGTAAGATTTCCAACACTTCAGTATCTGAAAACCCGGCCAGCCCCTTTTCAAGAAAGCGATCACGCAGGCGGCCCCGGTGACCCTGAACTTTTTTTTGCCAGTTTTCTTTATTCAAATATTTTTACCTGTTATTTAGAGAAGTTGTTCAATTTCCTCAACTAATGTCTGTCCATGGATGAGCAATTTTGCACTAAATCGAGGCGCTTGATGAATTTAACCACAGGCAATTATGCGATATCTCGATGTCTCGTACCTCGCTTTATCGTAGAATTAAATTCTTAAAACAACGGACACCAACTAAAAAAGTCCTGTGCTGACCCCGGCCTGGGGCGAATGCGTTTAGAGCGATAGTTCTTTTGCAAATAATTCGTTGGCCAGCCTGGGATTTGCCTTTCCTTTCGTTTTCTGCATAAGCAGGCCCACAAAAAAACCCATAAGTTTGGTCTTACCGTTTTTATATTCTTCAACCTGACTACTATTTTCTTTTATTATATTTTTTACTAAAGCACGCAACTCATCTTCATTGGTCATTTGAGCCAGATTTTTATTTTTTACAATAACGGTTGGATCATCTCCCGTTTCTATCATTTCCATAAAAACGGTCTTAGCAATCTTACCACTGATTATATTTTCAGCCACCATCCGCAGCAGGGATGCCAAACCAGAAGGTGACACCGAAAATGACATGATTTCATCACCTTTCACAACACTTAAAATCTCAGTCATTATCCAGTTAGCCGCCTTTTTCGGTACTGCTCCTTCTTTTACGGTTAATTCAAAGTAATCAGCAACTTTTTTTTCTGTGGTTAAAAGGTTGGCATCATACTCCGGCAGCCCGTAATCTTTAATAAAACGGCTCTTCCTTTGGTCCTGTAACTCCGGCAATGTGGCACGGATTTCTTCGATCCAGCTATCACTAATTTCTATCGGTATAAGGTCCGGACAAGGGAAATAACGATAATCATGTGCATCTTCCTTACCACGCATAGACTCACTGCAACCCCTATTTGGATCCCAAAGCAAGGTCTCCTGCACAACCGCCCCCCCATCAAGGAGAATATCCCTTTGCCTGCGAACCTCGTACTCCAGGCCATTCTGGACGTGTTTGAACGAGTTCATGTTTTTTAGTTCAGTTCTAACACCCATTTTCTTTTCGCCTAAAGGACGAAGAGAGATATTAGCATCACACCGAAAACTTCCCTCCTGCATATTACCGTCACATATTTCAAGGTAACGAACCAGGGCATGAATTTTTTTTAAATAGGCCGCTGCCTCTTCAGGAGAACGCATATCCGGCTCTGAAACTATCTCTAAAAGTGGTGTACCTGTACGATTCAAATCGACATGGGACACCGGTTCCAGTTCGTCGTGTATGAGTTTACCCGCATCTTCCTCCATATGCATCCGGGTTATACCTATTTTTTTTCTCTGTCCCGCTACAATTATCTCCACTGACCCCATACCAACAATCGGTAGATCAAACTGCGATGTCTGGTAACCTTTAGGCAGATCCGGATAAAAATAATTTTTGCGGGCAAACTGACTATACTTGTTAATTACTGAACCGGTTGCCAAACCCATTTTTACTGCACACTCCACCACCTTTTTATTTAAAACCGGCAAAACCCCCGGTAATCCCAAGCACACTGGACACGTATTGGTGTTGGGCGGGGCTCCAAATATGGTGGAACAACCACAAAAAATTTTTGATTTTGTCTTTAACTGAGCGTGTATTTCCAGCCCAATTACTGTTTCAAACTCCATTTTTAACCTTTTTATAGTAGTAAAGAATAGATATAATTAAATTTTTTTCAGAAGACACTGCTTGCAAAACCGTTTACCTATGGATTACATCTGGTTTTTGCACCCAATTCTTGACATGTAAAAGCTCCTCAGA
>CAZQOD010000001.1:0-61285 GCA_964594945.1 uncultured Desulfopila sp. | reverse complement strand
TGTAAAGAAAAACAAGAAAATAAAAGTAATGTTCAACTTAACGGGTTCATAACAGCAATAAGGCAATTACTTGCAGCCTGTCTGCGTTAGGTTATAATGGTTCTATCGCGCGTGGATAACTGGATATTGCCAGCGGTATGTTTTTTGTCTTACATGGTAAAAATTTAAGGAACGTCTTAAGTATTGTTCTTAAAGAATGTTTCAATACTTATTTTCAGCACTATTTCCTAACTAATCAAGGTTTTATGGGGCAGGATTGTACCTTGTTTCCACTGCACAGGCTATATAAAATTTAGATGTAATGTTATTTCAGGCTATTTGTTTTTCTGCCTATTTGCTAAATATTACTTAAAAAAACAATGTGATATGTCTGTAGTAGTTTTGTTTTTGTTGCAATAATCGTGATGATTTCATGCCTTGGGTCATACTATTTTATTTACAGGCATTAATTGTTGGGAGTGGAAGCTGGTTTATTTTTTTTCTCGTTTAAATTCTTTTCTTGTCTTTTATGGAAAATTTTGCGAATGTACGATTCTTCCGTCGTTACTTGAATGTAAGAAATGCACAGGATCGTCTAGGAGCTTGTCAGATAATATATTTTGTTCGACTCTTTTGGTGTTTTTGAAAAAAACTATGTTTGTAGGCGGGCGCAGTCTTCGATATCAATTATGTGGTCGTGCTGTTTTTTTTGAAAAAATGTGAAAGACAATGAAAAGATGTTTTGATATTGTATTGGCTGTCATCCTGCTTGTCTTACTTGGCCCTTTACTAATGCTGCTTGCCTTTTGCGTCCGTTGTTTTCTTGGAAAACCTGTATTGTTTAGGCAACTTCGGCCTGGCAAAGATGGTAAAATATTTCAAATAATCAAGTTTAGAACTATGAAAGACGTTTATGACAGAGAGGGCAAGCTTCTCGATGATGGGCAGAGAATGACGAAGTTTGGTACATTGTTGCGTGCTTTGAGTCTAGATGAGCTTCCAGAATTATTTAATGTTCTCAAAGGAGAAATGAGCCTGGTCGGGCCCAGGCCGTTATTGGTCGAATATCTAGATTTGTATACGCCCCAACAGGCTCGGAGGCATGAGGTGCGGCCCGGTATTACCGGTTGGGCTCAGGTCAATGGTCGCAATAATATTGAATGGCAGGATAGGTTTGCCATGGATGTTTGGTATGTGGATAATCGTTCTTTATGGTTAGATATAAAGATTTTATTGTTAACCATTTGGAAAATACTAAAACGTAGTGATATTCATGAGGAGGGCCAGGCGACCATGAGTAAGTATAAAGGGGTGGGTAATTATGACTGAGATCCCTCGGTTTGCAGGTTGGCAATATCCGGAAATCAAAGAAGGTGTGCCGACAAAATACAATTGGATAGTACAGAATATCGACTCTTTTATACTGGGATACAAGACAGATATCGGAGCACTTACCTGTATCAATGCTAGGTATGGAATAACCCTTGAAGATAATGTGCAGATCGGTTCCCACTGTTCAATATACTCTTTGTCAACTATTGATGGGAAAAAGGGTTCTGTTTTGTTGAAAGAAAATTGTAAGATCGGTTCCCATTCTACCATTATGCCGGGAGTAACTATCGGTGAAAATTCTGTTGTTGGGGCCCATAGCTTTGTTAATGTTGATATAGCCGATAATGTAGTGGCGTTTGGTGTGCCGGCTCGTGTTGTCAGCCATAGATTGAGTTAAAGGAATTCGTGAATATTTATAATCCGCAAAAGACTCGAAAGCGTATATTTCTCTCACCTCCCCATATGGGGGGGCGGGAGTTGGAATTTGTGAAGCAGGCCTTTGATGCAAATTATATAGCCCCCGTGGGCCCGCAGTTAAACTCTTTTGAAAAGGCTTTTGCAGAAAAGGTGGGTGCGCGTTATGCGGTGGCGGTGAGTTCTTGTACAGCGGCTTTGCATCTTGTTCTCAGGTATGTTGGTGTTGCAGAGGGGGACGAGGTTTTTTGCTCTAGTTTCACTTTTGTTGCCAGTGCAAATCCTATCCTTTACCTGGGTGGCCGCCCGTTTTTTGTCGATTCCGATTACAGTAGTTGGAATATGGATCCCCAGTTGTTTGTCGCTGAAATAAAAAAAAGGGCTGCAATAAATTGCTTACCAAAGGCTGTGATTCTTGTCCATCTTTATGGTCAGGCTGCTGATATTACCCCCATCAAAGAATGTTGCCAAGAGTATGATATTGTTTTGATTGAAGATGCGGCTGAAGCCCTGGGTGCTGAGTATGAAAATAAGTCCCCCGGCACTTTCGGGACAGCCGGTATCTATTCGTTTAACGGTAATAAAATCATCACCGGTTCAAGTGGCGGTATGATTGTTTCCAATGACAGGGAATTAATTGAAAAAGTTACTTTTTGGGCCACCCAGGCCCGGGACGATGCCGCCCATTATGAACATACCGAGGTGGGGTATAATTATAGGATGAGTAATATCCTTGCGGCTATAAGTTTGGGGCAGTTACAGGTGCTGGACGATAGGGTGCGTCAGAAGCGAAGCATTTTTTCCCAATATGAAAAATTATTATCTCATCTGCCAGGGTTAGAGTTTATGCCGGAAGCCGGTTACGGTAAATCAAATCGCTGGTTGACGTGTATCACCGTTGATGAGCGGAGGTTTGGTTGTGATCGCGAAAGTATAAGGCTGGAGCTTGAAAAACATAATATCGAGTCCAGGCCACTCTGGAAACCGATGCATATGCAGCCGCTTTTCAGGGGAGCCGCCGGGGTTGGTGGCGAAGTGTCCGAAGATCTTTTTACAAAGGGGCTCTGCTTACCGTCGGGAACGGCCATGGCAAAAGACGATATCGAACGGATAGCGGATATTGTTAAAATGTGTTGTGTCGGCTGAGTGAAAGATGAATAAATACGTTGTCCTCAACCGTTGGCTTGCCTTTTTCCATGATCTGCTGATGATACCCATCGTTGTCAGTATGGCCTACTGGATTCGTTTCAATTTTGAGTCCGTACCGGCAAGATATACATCCAGTATCATCTCCTTTATTATTATAGGCCTGTTGGTGCAGGGCCCTGTTTACTGGTTTTTTGGCCTGTATCGGGGCATGTGGCGTTTTGCTTCTATCCCCGATTTATTGCGAATTATTAAAGCGGTGTTGGCCGGTGCCATAATAATAACAGTAATATTTGCGGTGTTGAATCGTCTTGTCGGTATCCCCCGCAGTGTCCTTTTTTTATACCCTCTTCTTCTTATTGTGGGGCTAAGTCTGTCCAGAGTGCTCTATCGCTGGTTGAAGGATCGGCGCCTCTGGCTGCGGGATGAGAGGGGGGTTCGTGTTGTAATTGTTGGGGCGGGGATGGCGGGGGAATTGTTGCTTCGTGATTTGCGCAACCAGGCCGATTACTATATTGTTGGTTTTCTCGACGACGATCCGGTTAAACAGGGGCGGGACATCCACGGTATTCCAGTTTTGGGGGTTATTTCCGAGATAGAAAAGGTATTGGCGGAATATTCCGTTGAGGAAATTATTATTGCGATTCATGCCTCTTCCAAGGTTGAAATGCGTAGAATTACAGATCTTTGCGGTAGATGTGATTTACCTGTTCGTGTCTTGCCCGTACTTCAGGATATGGATGATTTTCGCATCACCAGCAGTCAATTGAGACCGTTGGCTCTTGAAGATCTGTTGGGCAGGGAACAGGTCACAATTGATCGTCGCGCAATAGATGCATATATAAAAGGCAAAATCGTCATGGTAACCGGGGCGGGGGGCTCCATTGGTTCTGAACTGTGTCGCCAGATAAGCGTACTGCAGCCGGGGAAACTCCTGTTGTTTGAGCATAGTGAATTTAATCTCTATGCCATAGATCAGGAACTGGGGGGTTTATTCCCTGATCTTGAGTTGGTGGTTATCCTCGGTGACGTTAAAAATATCAATCAGATAGAGTGGGTATTTCGGAAGTTTAAACCGGATGTGGTCTTCCATGCCGCAGCCTATAAACACGTACCCATGCTTGAACTTAATCCGGCGGCGGGGGTACAGAACAATATTGTTGGTACGAGGGTGTTGGCAGATGCGGCCGCAAGGCATAATACTGAAAAGTTGGTTTTTGTTTCCACGGATAAGGCCGTTAATCCAGCCAATGTTATGGGAACGACCAAACGGATTGCGGAAATATACTGCCAAAATCTCAATAAACGTTGTGATACCTCTTTTATAACAACCAGGTTTGGTAATGTGCTTGGTTCCGCCGGTTCCGTGGTTCCGTTATTTCAAAAACAGATTGAACAGGGCGGGCCTATTACGGTTACCCATCCTGAGATTAAACGCTATTTCATGACAATTCCCGAGTCTGTGGGCCTGATTTTACAGGCTGGAGCCATGGGTGAGGGGGGGGAAATTTTTGTTCTGGATATGGGTGAACCCGTCTTGATCAAGGATATGGCTGAACAGATGATTCGCCTGAGTGGCCTTGATCCTGGTTGTGATATTGACATAGCTTATGTCGGTTTGCGTCCGGGAGAAAAACTGTATGAGGAGCTGCTCCACGAAAGTGAAGGATTGCTGAACACCGATCACCCCAAACTTCTTCTCGCCCGTAGCAGAAAGGTTGAATGGGATTGGCTGCAATCTGAAATTGATATCCTTGAGGATGCGGCTGTTTCACGAGATATTGACCTGATCAAAAAACATCTTCGCAAGATCGTCCCCGAGTATAGCAACGGCAGTCAAGGGGTGGGGGGTGGCTGACGGTTATGCGTATCGATGTTCTGCGGCTAGTCGGTGGCTCGTGATATCCGCTAATCTGCCATCTTACCGCGTTGGCGTTTAAAATCGATATTTAGTTTTATCATACGATTGCGAAGTGTGTTGGGGTGGATACCCAATGCCTGGGCCGCGCCGTTTTTACCGCTTATCTTCCCCCCGCAATTTTTTAACGCCTCGATTATATGATAGCGGATAACGGTGTCCAGGGAAATATTTTTTGCTTTTACTTCGATGTCCAGTCTGTTGTCGTTAATGTCCGGTGAATATTTCCGGGGTTCCTGGAAATAGAGGGGGCCTTGTCGGTGTTGGATCAGGGCACGTTCAACCACGTTTTCCAGTTCACGTACATTGCCGGGCCATGGCTGGCGCATCAGTCTTTTCAGGCCGTCCGGGGCAATTTGTGGAACGGGGTGGATTCCTAGTTCTTTTGACTTCCTGGCCAGGAAATATTTTGTCAATAGGGGAATGTCGTTGACCCGTTCACGCAACGGGGGTATCGAAATTGGGAACATATTAATTCTAAACCACAAATCTTCTCTAAAATCTCCTGCGTTTACCATTTTCTGCATATCTCGATGGGTGGCGGTAATTACCCGGATATCCAGTTTTATGGGCGGCGATCCTCCAACTCGTTCGATCTCCTGGGTTTGGAGAACGCGCAAAAGGCGTACCTGGGCCCACGGCGGCAGTTCCCCTATTTCATCGAGGAAAATCGTGCCTCGGTGGGCCCTTTCAAAACGCCCTCTTTTTTGCTGGAATGCTCCGGTAAAAGCACCTTTTTCGTGTCCGAACAGTTCGCTGTCAATGAGGTCTTCCGGAATGGCTCCGCAGTTGACCTTGATGAACGGTTCATTATGTCGTGGGGATTGGCGGTGTATCGCATTGGCGATTACTTCCTTGCCCGTTCCCGTTTCTCCAAGGATGAGGATGGTATTTTTTAAATGGGCGATTTGCGATACTTCGGCCATGACGTGTTGTAACCCGCTCTCAGCGCCGATTACTTCATCCCCGGATCTGGAAATAAGTTCACTGTGCAGGTAGCGATTGTCGGAGACAAGATTTTCTTTAAAGTTGATGAGTTCCTGGTGCTTAAGGGCGTTTGCCATGGCTATGGCAAACGGTTCACGCAACTGGGCAATCAGTTTTGCATCTTCCTGGCTGAACCGGTTGTATCCTTTGGCAAAAAGATCGATAACTCCCAGTCGATGACCCTCGATAAACAGTCGTAGGGCTATAAAAGAGTGGTCGGTTAACTTTAATTCGGAACTAATTATCTGTCCAAGCGGGTCGTTGTGTGGATTGTTTATGATCAGGTAATCCTTTAGTCTTTCTCCGCTCTCTATGGCCTGGACAAGAAAGGCTGGCAGTTTGAGTGATTGTTCAATTTTATGACCGCCGTTGCTGTCGGCTTTGGCGATATAGCGTATACCGTTAATGCTTGGTTCGTATATATTCAGGTACATTGCGTCGGCGGGCAGAAATTTGCGTATAAATTGAAAGCTGCGCCACAGGGCTACCTCCACATCAAGACTGCTGCAAATAAGGAGAGTTGCCTTTTTAAAAAAAAGATTTTCGTCCATTGAGCTTAATATTTACCAAATAAGGTGATTTGTCTGTTTTGTTTACCGTATATCGTTAAATAATTTACCAATTACGGTAAATTATTGCAATGGTGTTTATAGGGTATTGTTGTGTCTCACTAAAATAACTGGAACGTTGATTGCATGTAATGATGTCATATGGTGAACTGGTGTTTTCACGGTTGTCACCTGAATTTTTCTTTAATCAATGACTATGCGGGTGGGCGAGGGGGATGAGATGATACGATCATTTGTTGCAGAGGTTTTGACAAAGTCGGAATCCGTGGCAAATTTTATGTTTCGCTGCCTGCTTTATGCGCTTTTTATAATGATTCGCCTGAAGCGGCTGACGACACCTTCTTTTAAACAAAGGTTGCTAGAAAAAGATTTAACGGCGCTGATAAAAATAAGTGGTGGACCGGGGCGGAAGTATATTTTTGAAAATGGCAGGGTGTTTTCTTCCAGAGTTTTAGCGGATGAAGCAGATGTGGTTATGGTTTTCACCTCCGCTGCGATTGCAGTGAAGTTGATGCTTGTTCCCCGCAACTATCTGAATCAGATCAACGCCATGAAAAATTTCCAGATTGACGTATCGGGGAACGATGAGTCCGTTATCTGGTTTACCCAGACCCTCAATATGTTACAGTCGATTACCGATTCTCCCAAATTTGGGCTGGAGGTGGAGGGGGAAAAGGGGGTCGTTCGATATGTCAGCAATACCAACGGCGGCCCTGTCTTTGTCTATGTTAAAGATGGACGAATCCTGAGAATTACCCCCATTGAATTTGACGATTCGGATGGCGCATCCTGGACAATTCATGCCCGCGGTCAATCCTTTTCGCCACCGCGAAAGGGTAGTCTTAGCCCCTATGTCTTCGCGCTGAAATCATTGATTTATTCCGAGGATCGCCTGTTATATCCCATGAAGCGGATCGATTTTGATCCAAATGGCAAGCGCAATTGTCGGAACAGGGGTATTTCTGGGTATGAAAGAATTAGTTGGGACGAGGCCCTGGATATTGTTGCCTCCGAGATAAAAAGAGTTAAAAAGGTATATGGTCCCGGTTCCATAATGAACGGCAGTGGTTCCCATCATACATGGGGGAATATCGGTTATTGGTTAAGTGCGAAAACCCGATTTATGAACTCCATCGGTTCGAGTCATGTTGTACATAATCCGGATAGTTGGGAAGGTTGGTACTGGGGCGCCATGCACCATTGGGGTAACAGTATTCGCAACGGTGCAACGGATACTTACGGTACGGTTGAAGATTGTCTCCAGGAGGCGGAGATGATAGTTTTCTGGTCCTCCGACCCTGAATCAACAAGTGGTGTATATGGGGCTTTTGAAGGGACGGTGCGCAGGCAGTGGGCAAAGTCCCTGTCTATCAAGATGGTTCATATTGACCCCTATTTCAACCATACTGCGGCCCTTCTCGGCGGCAAGTGGATTGCCCCCAGGCCGGATACGGGAAATGCTATGGCCCTGGCCATTGCCCATGTCTGGATTAGTGAAGATCTGTACGATAAAAAATATGTTGACGAGTTGACGGTCGGGTTTGAAAAATGGCGTGACTATATTCTTGGTAAGGATGATGGTATTGCCAAAACCCCGGAGTGGCAGGAGGACGAGACCCAGGTTCCGGCTCGAATTGTCAGGAGTCTTGCCCGGCAGTGGGGAACTAAGAAAACCTATCTTTCACCCGGAGGTCTAGCCGGTTTCGGCGGCGCCTGCCGATGTGCAACCGGTATTGAATGGGCTCGATCCATGGTTTGTCTCATGGCCATGCAGGGCTTGGGTAAGCCGGGTGTGAATATGGGCTGTTTGCAGCAGGGTGCGCCGGTGGACACTAATTTTTATTTTCCGGGCTATGCGGAAGGAGGGCTGTCGGGGGATCTTGACTATACCGGGTTGCGTATTTCCATGTACCAGCGTATGCCGCAACTGCCTTCAATGAATTCCGTGTCCCAGATGATTCCCAGGCTTCGTATTCCGGAGGCTATACTTAATCAGGCCTGCGAGGGATATCCCACGGATCCCAAAAGTATAGAGGGGCAGTTTAAAAAAATTATCTACCCTGCGCCCGGTCATTCTCCTTCAAGGATGTATTACAAGTATGGCGGCTCGCATTTCGGTACCATGGCCGATTCCAACAGATTTGCCAGGGCTTACCGGAGTGAGAATCTTGAGTTTGTTGTTAACCAGTCCATTTGGTTCGAGGGTGAGGCAAAATTTGCCGATGTGCTTTTACCGGCCTGTACTAATTTTGAGCGGTGGGATATTGGTGAGACAGCCAATTCAGGTGGCTATAGTCATCAACAATTTATTCAGTGGAATCACCGTGTTATTACTATGCAGCATAAGTGTATCGCGCCCCTGGGTGAATCAAAATCCGATTATCAAATTTTCCTTGATCTGGCCCAGCGCCTGGGCATGGGGACACTTTTTTCAGAGGGGATGACCGAACTGGAGTGGTGCAGGAGACTCTTTGAGGCAAGTGATCTGCCAATGGTTATCTCATGGTCGAAGTTTTTAAAAAAAGGTTACTATGTTGTACCGGCTCCGAAGGTCGAAAATCGCGCCCCGGTTTCCTATCGCTGGTTTGCCGAGGGTAAGAAGAAAAATGTCCCGGAATTGTCACCGCTGCCTTCGGAATATACCGATGAGTGGCGCAGGGGCCTACAGACGCAGTCCGGCAAGTTGGAGTTCGAGTCGTCCAGTTTGAAAAGATTTGCCCCGGATGATCCGGAGCGGCCGGTGATTTCCATGTTCAGGCCGTCCTGGGAGGGGCATCATAACCAGCGTTTATATGAAAAATATCCGTTGAATCTTATTTCACCACATCCGCGCTATAGTTTTCATACCATGTTTGATGGTAAGAATTCAGTTATAAATGATATTAAGGATCACCGGGTCCTGGTGGCCGGTTATTATTATTGGATTGTTCGAATAAACCGTGAAGACGCCTCGCAGCGGAATATAAAGCACAATGGTTTGGTGAAAATTTTTAACGACCGTGGTTCGGTAATATGTGCGGCTCATATTACCGACCGACTTCCCCCCGGAACTGTCCAGTCCCCTGAGGGGTCTGCGGTCTACGATCCCCTGGGGCAACCCGGAGAGTCACCTGATCGGGGTGGTTGTATCAATCTTTTGACCCCGTCCAGAAATATTATCAAAAAATCCCATTCCACCGCCTCCAATTCCTGTCTCGTCCAGGTTGAGCCCTGGCAGGAGGGATAACGTTATGAAAAAATATTGTTTTATCATAGATGTTGCAAAGTGCGAAAACTGTAACAACTGTTTTTTATCGTGTAAGGATGAACATTGCGATAATGACTGGCTTCCTTATACCCTGGCCCAGCCGCTCCATGGTCAGCGTTGGATGAATATCTTTAGAAATGAACGGGGGCGATTCCCGCTAATTGATGTTGCCTACCTGCCGAAACCATGTATGCATTGTGAGGATGCTCCGTGTATTGCCCAGTCAAAGGATGGGGGGGTATACAGACGTGATGACGGTATTGTCGTTATAGATCCGATCAAGGCCAGGGGGCAAAAGCAGATTGTTGCGGCATGCCCTTTTGGCGTCGTTTGGTGGAATGAGGAGGAGCAGATTCCCCAGAAATGTACTTTTTGCGTTCACCTTCTGGAGCGGGGTTGGAAAAAAACACGTTGCCAGCAGGCGTGTCCCACGGGAGCGTTGTCGGTGCTGTATGTTGAAGATGATAAACTGGCCGAAATAATAGCGGAGGAAAAACTGGAAACCCTGGATAACGGTGGGACAACGGCCAGACCCCGCTGCTATTATAAAAACCTGTATCGTTTTGTAAAATGTATGATCATGGGTAGTGTTGCCGTGGGCAAAAACGATATCTCGGAATGTGTGGTTGGGGCCGGGATCAGGTTGTATAAAAATGGCGATATGCTTGCTGAGCAACTCTCCGACGATTTTGGGGATTTTAAATTTGACGGACTGGATAAGGCTGGTAATTACGAAATCGAGGTTTTAATAGACGGGAAAATGGTCCATAAGCTTGAAGTTGTCTTGGATAAAAGCATGTCCCTGGGTACCATATGGATAACGCCGGAAAAAGGATGATTTCAGTGGCTGAACAAGACTATTTATTGTATCTTCCAACTTGACCAAAAAGTTGGGAGTAAGCGGCATATCGATACGGTTTTTTAGTGCCTTACTCCGTAAAAGTTGTAATAAAAAACAAGAAATAATAGACCATAAAAAACCGGATGTTAGTAGCAGCAACAGGGCACTTATACCGGCTTGCCGGTCATTTCCGGTGTTAGTTGCATAAGGTACGTTAAAGCAGCTAAAAATACGTTGACAAAGGCTCGGTTGCATGTAATTTTACATAGCAAGCGGGGTGTCATCGATATACCACGGGTGTGTGATTTGTGGTGTCGGAGTTGAAAACAGGGTGGGGGTGGAAACGGGATGGGGCTGCGTGGCTGTGGTGTAATTGTTGCGGCATTTTTCACCGTGTCCATTGCCTATGCCATCCGCTACGGTTACGGGATGTTGCTGCCCGGTATGTTGCCTGCCCTGGGTATCACGAAAACCGAGGCCGGTGTGATTTACGCGTGTTATTTTGCCACCTATACCGTTTGTTCGCCGCTGCTGGGTATTTTGTCGGATCGTATTGATTCCCGACTTCTGTTAACATGTTTTTCGATGCTTCTGGCAGTGGGGGCACTTTTAATGGCCCGTGCGACAACGGTCGTTGGGGCCTCAGCGGCGTTTTCTCTGGCTGGTCTGGGACATGCAGCATGCTGGGCCCCGGTTATGTCCCTGGTTCAACAGTGGGTTGATGACAGAAACCGGGGTGTGGCCCTGGCGTTTACCACCATGGGAAGTGGTATCGGTGTTGCTGTCTGGTCCATGCTTTTACCCGGCATAGTGTCACGTTCCGGTTGGGAGTCCGGTTGGCTGTATATGGGGTTGTTTGCTCTTTTGGTGGCCTTGATTAATTATATGCTGGTCAGGGACCCGCCGTTGTCGGCGGATTCGGGTAGGGCTGATCGCATGGTTCTGCGGCGTCATCGAGGTGTGGTCTCCATGGATAGTGATTCGGCCGTCTGCCTTTATCTGTTGACCACGCTGCGTTTGTGGTTGGTGGGTTGTTCGTATATGTTGATTGGTTTCACCGTACTTGTGCCGTTTACTTTTTTGGGTGTGTACATCTCCGGGGAATTGCGTTTGTCCTATGCAACAGCGGCCGGTTATTACACGCTTATTGCCCTGGCCGGTATCGTCGGAAAATTGCTGCTTGGGATCTTGTCCGACCGCTGGAACAGGGTAGGGGTAATGATGATTTGCGGTTTGTTGCTGGCGATTGGTTGTTCGGGGATAGCACATTTTAGTGATTTATGGTTGAAGATATGTTGTACTGTTCTATTGGGGCTTGGTTTTGGTGCCGTGTGGCCTGTTTATGCGGCCGCGGCCGTTGATTTTTTTCCAAAATCTGTTTCCGGTGCGGTTATTGGTATTTGGACGTTTTTTTTAGGTATTGGTTCCATTGTTTCACCGATTGTTTGCGGTTGGAGTGTTGACCGTTCGGGTTCCTACGTATGGGCCTTTGATTTTGGTTGCGGGGCGGCGATACTTTCAGCGATATTGCTTATACCCCTTTTTGCAAAATGGCATATAGTCAAAATTTAATCAGTTATCGGCTGGCTAACCCGAATAGTTTGAGACGGGGTTGTCACAAAATGTTTGATGGGATAATCTCGGAATTTGGTGGTGGAGAGGTGGTTTGTTGATATATTACCACGAAAAGGAGAACCAGGGAGTGGTTTACGGATAAGTTGGACGGTTATCATCTGTTGCAGCTTGTTCACTAAACGTTCCTCAACTCTGCGGCATGTAAGGAGGATGTCTTGCGGATACCGGGTAAAAGCAATCACGTATCACCTGAATTTTGCAATCGGCGGCTCTAGAGTCTTTGTTGTCCGCTGAAGAAGTGAAACATTAATGGCGTAAAATTTAGGTATCAGTAGTTTCAGAGCAAATAACATCTATGGAGGCTGCACATGAAAAAGATCTTTTTTTCCAGTACGTTAATCCTAGCGCTTTTTTCTTTGTTCATTATTACACCGGCCACTGTAACCGCAAAATCGGTTACGTTGAAATATAGTAACTTCTTTCCGCCGACTCATATTCAGTCCAAGCTTGCGAAATCATGGTGTGAGGAAGTGGAAAAACGCACTCAAGGAAGGGTAAAGATAGAATATTACCCGGGCGGAAGTCTGTTAAAGGGAAAGCAGACCTATGACGGTGTGGCTGACGGCATTGCCGATATCGGTTTTTCAGTTCTTGCTTACACCCGGGGGAGATTCCCGGTAATGGGCGCCATTGACCTGCCCTTCGGTTATCCTTCAGGTGTTGTGGCGACCCGCGTTGCCAACGAGGTGTACAATAAGCTCCAGCCGAAGGAATTTAATGATACCAAACTTATGTATCTCCACGCCCATGGTCCCGGTTTTATCCATACCCGTAACAAGCCGGTAAATAAGCTTGAAGACTTAAAAGGATTACGTATTCGTTCAACCGGTATGAGCGCCGAAACCGTGAAAGCACTGGGTGCCACCCCTGTTGCCATGGGAATGTCCGATTCTTACCAGAGTCTGCAAAAAGGTGTTGTTGACGGAAGTGCCTACCCCCTGGAAGCAAATAAGGGATGGAAATTGGGCGAGGTTACCAAATATGTGGCGTGCAGCTACGCGACCGCCTATACAACCACTTTTTTTGTAACAATGAACAAGGATAAGTGGGCGGCACTTGATAAAAAAGATCAAAAAACCATAGAGGAAATCAACAAGGAATGGTCCCTTAAACATGGTAAGGCCTGGGACAGCAGCGATCTGGCCGGGTTTGCCTTTTTTATGAAGCAGGGTAATACCGCTGTTGGTCTGGATGCTAAAGAAGTTGAGCGTTGGAAAGCTGCAGTTGCTCCTGTTATTGATAAATATGCGGCCAGTCTCAGCAAGAAAAAAATCGATGGCGCAGCCGTTGTTAAAGCTATTCGTGATGCGCTGAAGTAATTCAAGGTAAAACGTTTGACCTGAACCTTGCACGTGGAATATGGGAAATACAACTAATACGCCTTGAGTTGGTGTTTTTTTGATTTATTATATGACTCTTTCTCATATTCCACGCCCTTCGGGATCGGCAAATTCACTAAATTTGTTTCTTTATCAATAAATTGAAGTGGTTGTATGCGTCGGTGTTATTGATGTCTCACATATTCAGCGAACTTACCAATTGCAAAGTGTCTATTCCTAATTGACTGTTTTTCCCTGACTTTTTATTGTTATTAAAATTTATTTATTATTCGATAAAGCGGGGAGGGAGGCTTCGAAATTTCTGGTTTTCGGATAGACATGAACTGATCCGTAGGACCGGTCGGTGTCGGCTGCGATTTATGCAATTCGCCCCGGTCGGGTATATAATTTGTATTGTGGAGATGATAACCCCAATGGAAGGATTTGACAGAGCACTCATTTTTGTGACGGAAAAACTGAAGATGATTGGCGCCGTATTTTTATTTGGTATGGCGCTTCTGACCTGCGCGGATGTGATTGGACGAATTTTTAAACACCCCATCTTTGGTTCCGTGGAACTGGTGAGTTTCATGGGGGTGTTGGCCATCGCGGCCTCCCTGCCGTTTACCCATGCCAATAAAGGCCATATCGGGGTGGAACTGTTTACCCGCAAATTATCAAGGACGACCAGGAGTGTAATTTCCCTGTGTACGGAATCGTTGAGCCTGGCCCTTTTCGGTGTTGTTGCGTGGAGGATGTTTCTCTATGCCTGGAAGGTTAAAAAATCCGGGGAATTGTCGATGAATCTGCAACTTCCCGAGTATGGAATTATATTGATCTTAGGCTGTGGATTCATTGTTTTTACCCTGACAATCATCAACAATATTATTAAAATCATATCAAAATTGAGATCAAAATGAGCCCCACGTTAATTGGTATTATCGGTATTGTACTGATGATTGCAGTATTTATGACCAGGATGCCTGTTGCCTACGTAATGGCCACAGTCGGTTTTTTAGGATTCACCGTAATGAGTTCCCTGCATGGGAGTCTCAATCTCCTGGCCAAGGACTATTACGAGGTTTTTTCATCCTATGGTTTAACGACCATACCCCTTTTTATTCTCATGGGACAACTGGCCTTTAATTCGGGAATTAGTTCAAAATTATATGAATCGGCTTATAAATTTCTGGGTAATACCAGGGGTGGTTTAGCCATCGCCACGGTTTCGGCGTGTACCGCATTCGGCGCTGTTTGCGGATCCAGTGCCGCCACCGCCGCCACCATGGCAACCGTTGGTTTACCGGAGATGAAAAAATTTATGTACGCCGATGAATTGGCGGCTGGATCGGTTGCTTCCGGGGGTGGTCTGGGTATGATCATGCCCCCAAGTGTTGTGTTGATTGTCTATGGTATCCTCACGGAACAGTCAATCGGCAAACTGTTTATGGCCGGGATATTACCGGCTTTACTTGTCACTGTCCTCTTTGCAATCGCCATTGTTATCTGGTGTTATTTTGCGCCGGAACAAGGCCCCAGGGGTGAATCGTTTACCTGGGTTGAAAAGTTTAAATCCCTTGGCGGCATGGGTGAGACCCTGTCTGTTTTTGCGCTTGTTATGGGGGGCTTGTTTTTCGGTCTTTTTACGCCGACAGAAGCCGCCGCCGTCGGAGTTATGGGGGTACTGGCGGTGTCGGTTCTTCGCAAGCAGTTGTCCTGGGAGAGGTTTGTTGATGCCTTATACGAGACATTAAAGACATCCTGCATGGTGATGATGTTGGTTGCGGGTGCCACCGTTTTCGGTAAATTTTTGGCCGTGACAAGGATACCATACGATATTGCCACCTGGATAGGAGGTTTTGATCTTCCGCCGATTATGATCCTCGGGATGGTGGTGATGGTCTACTTTATCGGTGGTTGTTTTATGGATTCCCTGGCCCTGGTGATGTTGACGGTGCCGATCTTTTTTCCACTGGTTCTTGGTCTTGGTTATGATCCCATCTGGTTTGGAATTATTATTGTTATGGTAACAGAGATGGGTGTTATTACGCCGCCGGTGGGGATAAATGTCTATGTTGTCTATGGGGTGGCGCGGGGATTGCCCGGAGGCGGAATATCCCTTGAGTCCATTTTTAAGGGAATCGCCCCTTTTATGCTCGCGGTCCTGGTGGGAACGATAATTTTGGCATTATTTCCGCAAATTATACTGTTTCTCCCCAATATGATGTATTGATCAGTAATATTTTTGGGTAGACACTGTTGACTATCCACAAGAAATAACTTTATATTTGACATGCAGCCGCGCAGATGATAACTTTGCTGTTTTGGTATTTGTTTTGCGGCAGGGCGGTCTTAAAGAAATTTTTGGGTTGTCTGTTTATGGGGGAATTAAAAAAAAGTTACAGACGGGGGGGATGTATGAAAACTTTAGTGATTCTTTTGTGTTTGATGTTTCCGGTTGTTGCGGTAGCCCAGGACAAGGGTATGGATACCGGGAATATGCAGCAGATGATGCAGTTGATGCAGAAAATGCAGCAGTGCATGCAGAAGATTGATCAGTCCAAATTAGAGGCGCTTGGGGAACAATCGGAAAAAATCAGTAATGAACTGGATGCGTTGTGTAAGAAAGGGGAACGCAAGAAAGCTCAGAAAAAGGCCATTGCCTACAGTAAGAAGATGATGAAGGACCCGGTTGTCCTGCAGGTAAAAAAATGTGGTGAGATTACAAAGGGGTTGGTGCCCGCCGAGCTGTCTCCGTCCATAGAGGATGAATTTGATTTCTCCGATAAACATGTCTGTGATGACCGCTGAGCGGTCTGGGGGCTGATTGTTCCTTCTTAAAGTTAGTGTCCATCCGGAAATTGCAGTTTTCGGATGGACACAGGTTGATTCAATTCTATTCTTTGGTCGTATATCGAGCCGAATCTCGTTTTGAGTTTGGTCCGAATCTACACTTTCCCCGTGACAGCGGGTCGTCTTTTTTCCGGACAGATACCAACTACAATCATGGGCGACAGTTGTTGCCCTTTGTGTTCAAGGACGGTCGTGTGAACAGTTTTGCTGGTAAACTTGTGGCCGTTATTGTGACATAAAATATTACATGCAAAATAGGCTTGACATGGGTTGCAGTCATTGTACAATATGTTGCATAATGTGGTGACCTTGTTTTGGTATGTGAAACTGACGTCCTCTTTTTTACTAAATGGAAGCAGCGGTATTTGACCCCGGCGGCCTGGGTTATGCTGGGCTCTTGTGGAAAAGAGGGTGGGACTTTTGTGTCTGGATGGACACGTGTTAATTTAAAAAAAGGGGCAGCTATGGCAGAAGCAATAATAGATCCTTACAGTGGCTTACAGACAATTGAACTGAGCCACCCCTGGGGACATGGAGTTCCTTCCTATCCAGGTCAAGATGACGTGAAAATGTTTCGTGCTGTAAAATTTGCGCAGCATGGAGTTATGGCCCATCGGATTAACACGGTGATGCATACCGGAACGCATATGAATGCGCCATTGCATCTGATTCAGAAGGCGGCAGATTTAGCCGCCATTCCGGTGGATCGTTTTTTCGGTAACGGTGTTGTTCTTGGTATTCCGAAAAAGAGTTATGATTTGATCACCGCGGAGGATCTGGAATCTGCTGATGCCGATGTGCGGCGCGGGGATATTGTGGTTATTAACTCCGGCTGGCACCATAAATATTCGGATGCTATTGAATATTTTGGAGAATCCCCCGGTCTTTCAAAGGACGCAGCCGAGTGGTTGGTTAAAAAAGAGTGCAGGTTGGTGGGGGTTGATATGCCCCAAGTGGATCATCCTCTGGCCACGTCCCTGGGGCCCCATCGCGGTGGGCCCACCATGAATCGACTGGCTGCGGCCTATGAAGAGGCAACGGGCCTTGATCCCAAGAAGGAGCATCCGGAATGGAATGTCGCCCACAAGGTTCTTCTGGCCGCCAATATTCCGACTATTGAGCAGGTGGGTGGCGATGTTGATATTCTCTCCAACAAGAGGGCAACATTTGCGGCCACTCCCTGGAAATTTGAATATGGTGATGCCTGTCCCGTTCGTTTTATGGCAATGATCGACCCCGATGGCAAATGTAGAATAGATTCGGGCAAATAAGCGACCATCTCAGACCAACTTTAAAGGTAGAGGAAAGAAAACAATGAGCCTTGAAATATATAACTTAAGTCACACCTTCCATCACCATATGCCTGAGTGGCCCTCCACGCCGAGCGTCAACATTATCGTGGATAAATTTCACGCAAAGGACGGCGTTTATCAGATGCGATGGGACGGCATTATGCACCGTTGCACCCATATGGATGCGCCCATCCATGTTACTGAAAATACCCCTTCTATCGGTGATTATCCAACGTGGCGTCTCTGTGGCACCGGTGTTGCCGTATCGATCCCCAAGGGTAAATGGGGGGTGATTACCCCGGAAGATCTGGAGAATGCCAGTCCCGCGATAAAAGAGGGTGATATTGTGATGATTAATACCGGTTTTCACCATAAATGGGCCGACAGCGATGAATATTTCGCTTATGGTTGCGGTATATCCGGTGCTGGTGCGCAGTGGTTGGTTGATAAAAAGGTTAAATGTGTCGGCTACGGCTGCCAGGCCAATGATCACCCCATAGCCACAAAATTGGTGGATCATGGTCTCGGCCCTTCCCAGCCTCATCTTATTGAGGAATATAAGGCCGCCACCGGGCGTGATCCCAAAGAGGATTTCCCTGACTGGGAGCCGGCCCATAAAACTTTAATGGTTAAAGGCGGTATTCCCGGCATTGAAAATGTTGGTGGAGATTTGGATAAGGTCACGGGGAAACGATGTTTTTTTATGGCATTTCCTTGGCGTTGGTCGGGGGGTGACGGTTGTATTGTCAGGATTTTGGCCGTCGTGGATCCGGATCAGACATTTCGTTTTGAGACCGGTCAATAATTTGCCGTTTTCGGGGAGATAACCCCTGGACGGTCTCCCGGTGAATCAGGTCTGCAGCGGAATTTTTTTGTAAAAGGTGTTACGGCTGGGCAACTGGTGTAAAAATGGAAGACTTAGGCTTATATGATTGCCCGATGCCCGAATCATTTCGGGATAAGTTCGGTATCACGATCTTTTTGGCCTGGCTTTTTTACCTGGGTTTCGTCTCCCGTATGCTATTTGCCCCCCTGATGCCTGAGATTGAAAAAGAACTTGCCATCGGTCACGGAGAGGCGGGCACCATGTTTTTTATGATGTCCTTGGGTTATCTCCTGGCGCCGATTTTTTCGGGGTTGATTTCTTCTCGAATAAATCATCTCGGTACGTTGAAGGTTTCGGCCTGGCTGCTTGGGGTGGCCCTTCTCTTCTTCAGCTTCGCTGAGAATTTATGGTTGATGGGTGGGTTGCTGATGGTTATCGGTTTTGCCGGGTCCATTCATCTGCCGTCCGCCATTGCCACCATCACTGCAGAAATACAGGCATCCGACTGGGGCAAGGCGCTCAGCGTCCACCAAGTGGCTCCCCCATTGAGTTTTGTTTCAGCGCCTTTGCTTGCCGCGTTACTGCTCAGGTGGTTTGCTTGGCGGGAAGTGTTGCTTATCTGGGCTTTATTCGGGCTGTTTGCCGCCGCACTCTACTCATTTTTTGGTAAAGGGGGAGAGTTTCCGGGTAGGGTTGTCGGCTTTGAAAATATAAAAATTGTCGGTTCACAGAGATCCTTTTGGATAATGGTAATCCTCTTTGCCATGGCCGTCAGCGGTAATGCTGGGATATTTGCCATGTTACCGCTCTATCTCGTGGTCGAACGTGGTGTTGATTTCACCTGGGCAAATACCGTTATCGGCATTTCGCAACTCTCCGGTATTGTGATGGTATTCGCTGCCGGCTGGTTAACGGACCGAATCGGTCAGAAGAAAGTGATGACTTACTCCTTGCTTTTATCCGCCCTTCTCACAATGTCCATCGCTGTAACCAGCGGCTGGCTTTTACTCCTTGTCCTTTCTCTTCAAGCTGCGGCTCTCACCTCGTTTTTCCCAGCTGGATTTGCGGCCCTGGCCGGGATTGCCCAGCCTTCTTTGAGGAGTGTCACAAGTGCTGTCGCTCCGCCGCTTGCGTTTTTACTGGGTGCCGGAATAGTGCCGGTCCTGATAGGGTATATTGCCGAGTATTTTTCTTTTGCAAGGGGTATTTTTGGGGCGGGCTGCTTTATGTTTGTGGGTCCCGGCCTGGTTGTCTTTTTGCAGCTTGGAGATTTTGATAAACAACCGGGCTGTTGAAGAACAATTATAGTTTCGAACATCTCGAAGAGTTGGATAAAAATATACTTACTGGCAGGTGGGCTTTTGGTTTGTAGGAGCAGTATTACGTATGATTTGATTTCTGTTGGGCTTGACAAAGGTGATGTTTATAATAAATGTGTGGTTTGATTTTTTACACGTCTGAAACGGGAAATTTATTCCAGGCGTCAATGTTGTTGATTTTTCACATCACCGGTGGCTAGCAAACACTCCAAACTTGCTGATTACAAAATTTTGCTCTTATGTAATCTGTGGGCCCGTCGGAGCTTGTCCGGTTTTGCTGAGTATATTCGTTTTTGTTTATAGGAGAAAATAGAGTTATGCTGAAACCAATTCGTTCTATTTTGTTTGCAACAGATCTAACGCAAAATTGCCAGCCTGCCCTGGAATTTACCATTGGATTGGCGACGAGTTTTCGGGCGACTATCTACATGTTGCATGTTATAGAAAAATTGCCCGAGCATATGGACGAACGCTTGAAGGACCTCCTGGGCAGACATCAGTGGGAAGATATGATTAATTCGCATCAGATGAATGCGCGTCGTTCTCTGCTTGGCAAAAAATCCACCAATGCTGTGGTAAGAGAGGCGGTGCACGACTTTTGCAAAGAGGCTGGTATCGATGAAAATGCCTGTGACTTTAATTCCCGGGAAATTATCATTAGTGACGGCGATGTTGTTGAAGAAGTTTTAAAACATGCCGACAGTAATGAATGTGATCTGATAGTACTGGGCGCCCATCGTACGGTGTTTGCCAATACATCCGTGGGCAGCACGACAAAAAATATCCTAAAGAAGGCGAAGGTTGCGGTGACGATTGTGCCGCCTGAAGAAGACTAACAACGGAAATGACCGGTAAGCCGGTATAAGTGCCTTGTTGCTGTTACCGGCATCCGGGTTTTTATGGTCTATTATTTCTTGTTTTTTTATTACAGCTTTTGCGGAGTAAGGCGTTAATGGACGATAAGCGAAGGATAAAATTGTACGCCCTCAGTACCTGCGGCCACTGTAAATCGTTGAAAAAAATTCTTGATGAAGGTGGTTATGCCTACGACTACGTTGACGTTGATCTGCTGATGGGCAAAGAGCGAAGGGATATGCTCGATGAGCTGAGGCAATATAACAAAAGATGCTCTTTTCCCACTTTGGTCATTGGTACGCTGGTTATTGTCGGTTTTCTGGAACAGCAGATTAGGGAGGCGTTGGTCCACTGATGGATGTTGAAACCCTGTATAGAAATTTACAGAAAAGTCAGGAAAAGAAGGGAAATTATTTCCAGGAAGATATTGATAAAACCATGGATCTCCTGCGTGGACTTCTTGTTAATAAGCAGAGATACGGTTATATGTCCTGTCCGTGTCGTTTAGCGTCTGGTGATTATGAAGCGGATCGGGATATTATCTGCCCGTGTATATATCGGCAGGCTGATATGGAGGAATACGGGAGTTGCTACTGTAACCTGTATGTGTCGCGGGATTGGCTTGATAAAAAGATTGAACGTGTATACGTGCCGGAGCGCAGACCTTTTTAGCAATCAGCACGGTTGGACCAAATTCTCAGGCAACAGCCATAACGAACAATGAAAGCAACTCTAGGGTGTAGGCTATTTCATAGAAACCTGTTCTCCCTGACGATCTTTCGGGAACATCCTTTTTAATTTGTTGATGCAGGCAAAAATAACAGATTTTAATTATGAGAGAAATATGATAAGTGCGGACTGGGGGAAATTTATTACAATTGAGTTTGTTATTGTGCTCGATGATGGAACCGTTGTTGGAAATTCCAGCGAAAAGGCCTCTTTGAAGTTCAAACTCGGTGACGGGAAAGTATTTAATCGTCTGGAATCCGGAATCATCGGCATGCAGATAAATACAACCAGGAAAATTGAAGTAAAACCCGAAGAGGGTTACGGTGAATATGATAAAAACCTGGTGCTGAGGGTCGAGAGGAAGAACTTTCCGCCCGATATTGAACTCGTGGTTGGTCGGACTGTGCAATATCAGAACAGGGACGGAGAGAGGGTAAATTTTATTGTAAATGCCGTGGATGACAGGACGGTGACCATTGACGGCAATCACCCCCTGGCCGGTCTGAAATTGACTTATGAAGTTACTCTACTGGAATGCCTTGATAAGGCGCCACCGAGGGTCGGGAAGTGTAAGTTATAGTGTAATTTTAAGCCAATAACATTTCGTGCCATACGAAATATAAACAGAGTCGGAAGAGCAAAAACGACCCGTCGCTGTAATCGACATCCCGGAGAAGATGTTTTTATTAACAAGAGGCCGTTTTCGCAAGTCATACCCCCGGCTAACCAATGAAGGTTAGCGGGGGGGGGCTGTATGGCTGTGAAATTATCCCATATCAACTGGGATGTCACCCAGGCCACGGTCGATGTCTGTCTTGATTCCGGAGATGGTTTTAGTGGCCCCGTCCTTTTTGACGGTGAGTGTGTAACTCCTGTTGTCCGCTAAATTCTTAAACCAAAAATCGCCGAAATTTGATGTGGTTTCGGTGAATTCCTCCCCCGATTCCTCATCTTTCATGGTGCAGGTGGCACCGATAAGGACTTCCTGGGCTTTGGGGTCGTAAAGGGTGCCGGCAACGAACTTTTTGGGCAGTCCCTTATAATAGACCCTTGATTTGGTTCCGGCTTCAGGGTTGAGCAGCTCGGCATCTTTGATGAAGTCTTTAAAATCCTCTTCTTCCCCGAACTTCAAGGCCTCGGTGGGGCATTGATCGACACAGCGCGGTACCGTCCATTCTGGGTCATTGTCGAGCAGGTGGGTACAGCCGGTACATTTCTGGGCGATATTCAACTGTTCATTAAAGAAGATGGAACCGTGCGGGCAGGTGTCGGCGCAAAGCTTGCATCCCGTACATTTTTCCGGATCGATGATTACGATTCCGTCGTCACGTTTATAGATGGCCTCAGCCTTACAATCTCCTATACAGGGAGCGTCATCGCAGTGGTTACATAGAAATGGCGTGTAACTCACCTTGACGTGTGGGATATGGCCACGAACCTTTTCCGTAATACCAATCCAGAATTGCCCGGTGTCCGGCTGCGGTTTGGCGTAAGGGCTCCAATCGTTGGCCACGTGCTCATCCTTACAGGCGATCTGACAGCAGTAGCAGCCATTACAAATAGAGAGATCTACAGTAAATACTTTCATTATTTTTTTCCTCCGTCAACAATCCAGGCATCCACACGAAGTCCTGCTGCCGCATCATATTTTCTTGCAAATGAGTCGGGATAATCGCGTCTCCACTGGTCCATCTCTTCGCCTTTAACTTTTTGCACCTCGACCAGATAACCACCGCCGATCTGCCCCACGCAGTTTTCGGAAGTGACGGCGCCGGGGGTAATGGTGTTGATTGCTCCACCACGCTCAATTTCACCGGTTTTTATCGGATCGTGTCTGGCGCCGTGGTCTATATATGTGACCCCGGGACGAACACGCTCGGTGACGTAGGCTCCGGCAAGAACCACACCGCGCTCATTGAATATTTTCACGATATCTCCAGACTTGATCCCGCGTTTTTCGGCCTCGGTGGGATGCATCCAGCATGGTTCGTATTTATAACCGTCCGGGCCGGTAACTTTCATGGTGGGGGTTTCACGTGTCCAGGTGATATCGTCACACTGGGCATGGACCCGCCATCTGCCGTGGTTGGACATAATCAGTAATGGAAACATCTTGGCCCGATGGCTGGACATTCGTTCGTCGTGGTTATGGCTTTTTTCAACCCATTTGGGGATTGGTCCCCTCTCCTTGTCGTGCGGGTATGCCTTGGCAAGGGCCTCCGAATAGAACTCAAGTTTTCCGGTGGGGGTGTTGAGTTTATGATTTTCCGGATCTTCATAAAATTCCCGGAACCCCGGAGGATCTTTTTCCCAGTCGGGGGCGGTGTTGTAGATCCAATAGCTCTTTTCCTTGAGCTGTTCCCAACTGACCAGCTTTTCGCCGCCCATATATCCCCAGATGGCCTTTTGCAGGTCGGCAATGGTCTTACCTTCGGTCATCTGCTCTTCCATACCTTCAAACTGTTTGGCAACTTCAAGCACGCATTCTGCGTCGCTTTTGGATTCACCCACAGGTTCGATGGCCTTTTCGGTAAGCATGATATTAGGTTGCATGGTACCCTGGCGGATATTGGTGACGATATCATCAACTTCCATATGGGTATTGGCGGGCAGGACGATATCCGCATAGAGACAATCATTTTCAAACCATGGATGCTGGGCTACGAAAAATTCAATTTCCGGGCTGCGCATGGCAAGTTCGGTCTCGTGGCCAAAATTCCAGCAGGTGATGCGACACGGGCTATCCGCCCAGATCATGTGTATTCTTGAACCTTTTTTCTCTTTTGCAATGGGGAAAACGTAGTGCTCGAACTGATCATGGGTCAGAGCATTCTGGGCGCCGGTGCCCCTGAAGGTGATGGGCTCGTCAGACAGGATTGCGTTTTGGATAAGAGTTTTTGGAATTACCTGGTTTTGCCATGCGCTGACCGCACTTAGTACGGGTAGTGCTATACGTTCCTCAATTTCCGGGTTCCAGAAGAAAGTGCCGCCCAGGCCCTCAGCTCTGGGCAGACCGAAGTAGGTGAACTGGTGCTGATGGACACCGGGACCGCCAAGCCCCTGCATACCCAGGAGGATACATTCAAGGCGTGCCGGTTCGTGGGAAAAGGGTCCACGGATGAAACCGCCGCCGAAATAGTGGGCAATCGAGGTGGTTTTGTCGGCAAATTCACGGGCAAGGGCCTTGATGGTCCAGACGGGTACGCCACATTTTGGTGAAGCCCATTCCGGACTTTTGGGTACGTCGTCTTCCTTACCGAGAACATAGTCGGCAACCTTATCCATTCCGACGGTGTGGGTCTTGACATACTCCTTATCGTATGTTCCTTCGGTAAGCCACATGTAGATGATGGCCAGCTGTAACGCCGCATCCGTATTCGGCAGTACGGGAATCCACTTGTCAGCGTGGATTGCCGTGCCGTAATTGCAGTCGGGGCATATGTATACCTGTTTGATCCCCACTTCGGTGAAAAAGTAGCAGAGTCTGCTGGCGAATTGGCCGACGAATCCCCACGGGGTGGTTTCCGGATCACAACCCCAGAAAAGGACCATGTCGGCGTGTTCTATGGTATCTTTAACGATATTGGCGGCCGGGTACATAATCCCCTGCGCGCCCTGGCCCCAGACGTGTTTTGCTCCCCAGTACCAGCCTTCCCAGCTGTCGGGGTTACGTACCTGCAGGGTAAAGCCGCCGAGGTATTCAAGCAATACTCCTGGATGGCCGTGGGGGGTGTTGATGGTCTTACATTCGCCGTGGCCATCGCCCTGCATCAGGATGGCGTTATAACCGTATTTGGCATGGATTCTTCTTATCTCGTCGGCAATGATTTTACTGGCCTCATCCCAGGAGATTCGTTCAAATTTACTCTTGCCGCGATTCTGGGGATTGCGCTCTCCGTTGGGATCCCAATCGACACGCTTCATCGGATACGGGACACGGTTGGGGGAATAGACGCGCTTTTTGTAAGCCAGAGAAAACGGACCCGGTAGTGATTTCCAGGTCGGCTCGATGCTTTTTCCATCTCGCTCTATCTTCCATTGCCGCACGTCTTCTTTTTTATACTTCCATCCGTAGCGCATTGGACGAACGCGGACTATCTTGCCGTTCTTGACGTCCACCATTCCTTCGGAGCCGCCCCCGAAGTAGCCGCCTAGGCCAAGGGATCTCAAGACTGTCCTGTCTTTTGTTTTAATTGGTTTCATCGATATATATCTCCTCTGGTTGAAAATTCACTGTTCCCGGATAGTGCCTGGGAATAACCATTTTTATAAAAAATATTGAGAGTCGGTAAAAATGTACTTTTCGCCTGTCTCCGGAATGGTCAGTGGCCGAATTAAAAAATTTGTAACCAACATTTCTGCACATCTCTCTGCATGAAAAATTACATGCAATCGAGGGCGCGAACAAAACAGACCGCGACTGCGCCGGTCTCCTCTTAACTCCCCATACTTTACATGAAACTGACCGGCTGTCAATATTTATTTCCGCAGGATTTGGCTGGGATTCGGTAAGGCCTGAAATCTGCAATCAACATGTTCAGCCGAGGTGCTGGATATCTGTGGTGCTGACGTAGAAAAATGGTTCAGGCTATTAATAACGAGCCGGATGCAGTGGGAAGCGTGGTAAACTTAAGATTGCATTATTGCCGATTCCGCCGCCTGGCAAGAATTCGTTTACCGGTGGGGCAGGGGTTTTCACATGTGGCGCATACTCCGCTGCACCTGCTCCCTCCCCTGGAACCACAGCCGTAACCGCAGGTGCCGCATCCCATGGGCGGATGGATGCCGTTGCCGCTTATGCGAAAACTAAAACCGTCACTGTCGATCGATATCGGCCCGTACTTTTTGAGGAGTTTCCGTTCCATTATATAGCTGAAACCGTCAACTTCATGGAGATCATCGGATGGTAAAACGGGTTCCACTCCAATACCGAAGGATCGAATGCCGCATCCCCCCATTTTGACAAAGATACGGACCGGCATCCTCTCTTTGTCTTGAAAATAGTCCGCCATCGCTCTGGTGGCTTCGGGGGTAACATTTATCATCGGTAATATCCGCACTGTAATTTAAGAGTCTGTCTACGATTTAGTTGAAGATCCGTATGCCTACACCAATAAATTGTTTAGGGACCGGATGAAAAAATCGGGATATTTATTTACCAAATGGACAGACCGGATAAGAACAGATCTTGCAGTCAAGACAAAGTCCTCCATGGCCCAGGCCGGCAATATCCTCTCTTGTGATTTTTTCGCCTGTAAGAACCCTTGGATAAACAAGGTCAAGTATGGTTCGGGAGCTGTACATACCACAGGCGGGAATACCGAGAATCGGGGTGTTGCCCAGGTAGGCCACCATAAACATGGCACCGGGGAGAACAGGGGTGCCGTAGACTATATCGTGGATACCTATCTGTTTTAGAGCGTATCGTGTACGATCATCCGGGTCAACACTCATACCGCCGGTGGTGATCAGTAAGTCGGCCCCTGCTTCCAGGAGCCGGGTGGCCGCGGCGGCAATTTTTTCATCGTCGTCGGGCAGAAAAGCAACCTCGAGGATTGTACCGCCAAGTTCTTTTACCTTTTTGGTTATGACGGCCTCAAATTTATCTTCAATCAGGCCGTTGAAAACTTCGTTGCCGGTTATCATTATACCGACGCGTGACCTTGGGATTGGTAACACTCGTAAAATTGAGTCGGGTGCGACCCGTGCCGCTTGCAGCGCAATATCGACATTTTTTCTGGATACCACCAGGGGAATGGCTCGTGTTCCGGCAACAATCATGCCTTTTTCCACAACGCTGTTTGTGTGGCGGGTGGCGCACATGACATCCCCTTGCATATTGAACTGCAGTAATGCTTCAACATTAACTTTAAGTAATCCGTTACGGCTGGCGCTGATGGTAATTTTGCCTTCTTTTGGGGGCCCCTGCCAGCCGACTCCCTCACCACACAACGCGTTGGCAATGGCTTCCGCGGCTTCATTCTCATGCATTTCGTCGGCCTCGGGTTTTAAGATATATAGATGGTTTTTGCCGAGCCTGCGCAGGTGTTCGAGGTCTTCAAGTTTAAGGATATGTCCCTTTGAAAAGGCGGGACCTTTGAATTCGCCGGCCCGGATTTCCGTGATGTCGTGGGCGAGCGGGAAACCGACGGCTTCCTCCAGGTTAACAACTTGTTTCATTATTTTCCTCCGGGGAATTATCATCTGGAAAGCGGTAGTGTTGGAGTACCTTAAAATAGCTCTTATTGCTGCATGGTCGGCAGATAACCTGTTCATGTGAGCGTATTTCTTTAGAATCACGTATCATTTGTCCACAAATGTCGCAAATCACATGGTGACGTGGTGGTCCGGGCATATCGTTGTCGGGAAGGTCAACCTCCACCTGTTGGACTTTGAACAGGAGTCTCTCCGGCATATTCTGGTAGCCGATGAGTTGTTGGCGCTGCGGTGTACTTTCATTCGCGGCATAGTCGGCGGCCAACTCCCGTGATTCTTCGGTGGAGACGACGCGATAGGCCAGGTTGGTGTCGAGGTTGACAAAGGTTGCGGCATTGATTCCGAAATCTTTAAATTTTAAGGTACGTCTTCCTAGCTGGCAACCGGTGACGCTGTCAATGGCATCCGTTGCGCAGCGATCAATCTCAACATAGACAATTAGCTTTTTGCGGAACCTCGGGTCCTTCGGGTCGTCGATGCCCACCAGACGACAGCCAAGCATGGCCATGCGGACTCCGATCACCTGTCCAGGGCAACAGTGACCGTGTTTTTGTACAGATTCATCGAGTAACTCTTGAAAAGTTGTCATGTTTAACGTGCTCCGTATTGGGGTATGATTGTTTGTATAGTAATACTCCGAAATCTTCCGTCAACCTTACCTTTTTACCTGAATTTTGCACGCATAACGTATGAAAAAATTATGGCTGTTAAATAAACAAGTTATTGCGATGCTGCCCGGGTGAGTGCGCCCATTGTTTTGCTGGAAAAATTTCCCCATGTTTTCTTATTTTCTTATTAAAGTGCTGAGGTTTTTTATGCGGCCGCTGGTAGCGCCCATCTCCGGCAGGGAATCGTAAACTTTCCAACGGCAGCAAAATTTGATTGTTATTTAACACCGCATAAATATTGTTTTTTCCATTTTGTTGTTTGAAAAGTGGGTTGTTGTTGCCATGGTTGTGAGGGGCACATCTTATTACATGATATATTGCATACAATAAATAAGGTGTCAAGGAAAAGAATGTGGTGGAAGCGTTGGTTGACATACTTTTCAATATGTAATAGATAGCGAACAATTACACATTGTCTGAATCCTGCCACTTTTCGAAGAGGTCCCTTGAATATGCGGATAGTGTTCAACGAAACTGTTCTATGATGGTGCTTTCACTCTTGAGTCGCTTTCATTGTTTGTTGTGGCTGCGGCCTGGTAATTTGGTCCAGCCATGCCTGGTTACTTGGGTTAGTTGCGGTTTGCTGGCCACTGTTTGACCTGACGAGTCAGGTTGTTTCATATTTTTTCTATCCATGTGCAAGGTTCAGGTATTGATTACTGCGACGGCAATACGAAAATTTTATTACTCGTTTTATGGGGAGACGTGATTTTTGAAAAAACATAGTAACTTAACCTTTAAGGTATATCAGCAGATAATCGACTTGATGCTTAAATACGAGATTGTACCGGGACAACGGTTGGTCTTTATTGATCTTGCCAAGCAATTGGGGGTTAGCAGAACCCCAGTCAATAATGCTTTAAGCATTCTTGCCCAGGAAGGTTATCTCGATTTTGTTCCCAATCAAGGGTACTCTGTTCATAAGCTTACCCGGCAGGAAGCGGTATTTTTATTTGAAATACGCGAGGTTCTGGAGGTGGGTTTTCTTGGGAAGGCAATTCGCAACATGGATAATTCAAAGTTGAAAAGGCTGGAAAAACGAAAAGTCGATTATGAGAAGGCCATTTCCAGCCATGTTGACCGGAAATTGTTTATTCTTGATACGGAGTTCCACGCGTCAATACTCGATATGGTCGGTAATGATATTTTATCGGCACGTTATCGGGATATTTGCCGGAAAATTTTTCTCCGTTTTCGTACGGAGGATTTGCGTTTGAATCGTATTATGGATATCAAAGCAGAACATAACGATATTTTCGAGGCCGTGCGTGTGAAAGATGTGGAACGTTCCAAGGAACTTGTGAGTCGACACCATAATTCATCCCAACGGAATCTTTTCCCGATAATCTTTCCCAACGAGTGATAACAATCTTTGCGACAATATGGTCTTTTGTTATCCGCTGCGAAAACATTTCCATTGCTGTTAGAGGTCAGACTTTATGAAACTTGTCAGTTTTAATTACCGGGATCGCCACTGTATCGGGGTTGTTGACGGAGAGGGGATTCTTTTTGACTTTGAACCTGTTTTCCAGGCCGAAAATATCACGGTCGCCGACATGAAATCTTTTATTAACCTTGGTGAAAGGGGCCTTGCCCTGGCGGGCCTTGTACTCGATGGCGATAAGAGGTCATCGATGGTTGATGAGGGGGAGATCAGGTGGTTGCCCCCCGTTACCGATCCCGGCAAGATCTGTGGTGTGGCCCTTAATAATTCCGCTAGCAATTCCAGAAAAATATCAGCGCCGGATCACCCGGCATTTTTCCTTAAACCACCATCATGTCTGGCGGCTCATAAACAGCCGCTGTTAATGAGAACATATTACGGTAGTATGCATCCTGAACCTGAAGTTGCTGTGATTATAGGAAAAAAGGCCAGGGACGTTGCGGCGGTGGCTGTAGATGACTATATTTTTGGTTATGCAATTTTCAATGACATAACCGGGAACGGGATGCGGGCCGAGGATCTTTTTCACTACCAGGCACTCTATGCTTCAGATGATGATCCGACAAAAATAGAAAAGCGTGAACAACATCTTTCTTATGCGGGAAGATATAAGGGTACTGATAATTTTGGTGTTCTCGGTCCCTGGTTGGTAACTAAAGATGAGGTCGGGGATCCCAACAATCTGGCGGTAAGTTGTCGTGTGGCAGGGGAGGTTGTCGCCGAGGATAATACCCGTTACTACAATTATAAAATTGCTGAAATCGTAAGTTATATAAGCCAGTTTCAAACGCTTAACCCCGGAGATATCGTCTCCTGCGGGACGGCCTTTAAACCGGCTGCGGGGCGTAAATCAATCCACCACGCCAATTTTCTGGTTACCGGTGGGCCGGTCGAGATCGAAGTTGAAAAACTGGGGAGGCAGTATAACCCAATAGTTATAGAAGAAAGGGCCATGGGAAAATGGAGACTGGCTTGACTCGACTGGAACTTATTGAGGCAAAACTTGCCCTGGTTGATTTAAATGGTGCTTTCTGTCATTTTCTCGATCTGGGCAAGATTGAAGATCTGGTGCAAATATTTACGGAAGATGTTGTTTACAGTCACGGTGACAGGGTTAGTTGCGGCAGGGATGAATTGCGAAACCTCTTTACCCGCCGACTGGCCGCGGGCCCACGTACGTCAAGGCATTTGCAGACCGCGTTACGGTTAACCATCCAAGATACAGAGAGGGCGTTCGGCACGAGCTTCTGTTTGACTTTTGCGGCGGAAGGCCCACCGCCCATTGTACCGGCAATGCCCTTTCTGGTGGCTGATTTTCATGATGAGTATTTGCGGGACATAGATGGAATATGGCGGATTTGTAACAGGCATATCGAAAGAATTTTTGTGGCGGCCGATAATGTCGGGCCTGTTGGTTTGTCGTGATGAAGATTTTTCATATGTTGTGCATGCAAGCTAAGATAAAGTTTACTCCAGCAAAAGAGGACGGATATAATGACAACCAGACTGATTTGCGCCTCACATAGTCCTTTACTGTACTGTTATAAAAAAGAGCCCGCCGACTGGGCTGCACTGCAGCGGGTTTTTGCCGAAGAATCAGAAGCCATCACTCATTTTGATCCCGATATTGTTATTGCCTTCGGCTCCGACCATTTTAACGGTTTTTTCTTAAAAATGATGCCGTCTTTCTGCGTGGGACTTCAGGCTGAAGCAATAGATGATATCGGCGGTTTTCCCGGTGATCTTGACGTACCCGGCGAAATTGCCGCAACACTTGTCGCCGCCCTTCGCGAAAGTAATATTGACACGGCGGTTTCCTATAAAATGATCGTTGACCACGCCTTTTCCCAGACCCTGCATATTATGTTGGGTGGTGTCTCGGCCCGCCCGGTCATTCCGATCTTTATTAATTGCATCACAACACCCTTTGTATCGTTTTCGAGATCACGTCTGCTGGGAGAGGCGGTCGGTCGTCTCAGTGGCACCCTTGGTAAACGTGTACTGTTCCTGGCCTCGGGCGGCATGTCCCATCATCCCACCCGTTACTATCCGGTTTTCGGTGAAGGCGAGCGGGCTGTGACCGCCTGGCAGCTTTCAGGTGGTGAGGATGCCGATTCTCTTTCAAAAGAGCAGTGGCTTAAACGTCTGCACGATATGCACCACGAAGGTGCAGAGATGATAGCGCGGGGGGAAAGGACGGCGCAACAAATGCACCTCAATGCGGATGTTGACCGCAGGTTCCTAGAGATCTTGACGGGAAACAGACTTGAGGCATATGACGCTTGGGATCAAAATCGACTGGTGGCGGAGGCTGGAATCGGGGCCATGGAGTTACACACATGGATTTGTGCCGCCGCCGCCCATAGAGCGGCGGGTGGAGAAAAGCCTGTGGTGCGGTTTTATGCAGTGACGCCCGAGATCGGTATCGCAATGGGGGTTGTTGCCGGAGATGGGTAATATCGTCGATTTTTCTCCGATGGTTATTTGTGTTGCTCCCAACGGTGCCAGAAGAGGAAAGGCGGATCATAGTGAGGTGCCGTTAACGGTCCGGGAGTTGGTCGCAACCGCGCTTGCCTGCAGGGAAGCGGGGGCCGCAATGATGCATTTTCACGTGAGGGATGCGGACGGGATCCACACCCTTGACCCCGGCCTGTATCAAAAGGCGTTAAGGGAACTTGAGCGGGCCGTCGGTGGGGATATGCTTTTGCAGGTGTCTTCGGAGTCCGCCGGTCTGTATACGGCGGCACAGCAGATCGGGCTGATGAAAGAGTTGGCGCCCCATTGTCTTTCCTGCGGGCTGCGTGAATTTATCCCCGACAGACGCAGTTTTGACAGGGGGTATAAATTTTTTACTCAGCTGGGGAAAACGGGGGCGCTGGTTCAATTTATTATATATAGTCCCCCGGATGTACAGTGGTATGAAACCTTGCGCGCTGAAGGAGTTATCGGCGCTGATAATCATATGCTGCTTTTTGTTCTTGGCAGCAGGATGGAGCCTGTTACAGGCGCCGGAGATATTTCCGCCTATCTGGCACAATTAAAAAGTTCTTGCCCCTGGATGGTCTGTGCCTTTGGTCGGGAAGAACATTCGGCAGTTGCCGGGGCCGCATCACTGGGCGGACATGCGCGGGTGGGGTTTGAAAATAATATTCAACTGGCCGACGGTCTTGTGGCCCGTGACAATGCCGAGCTTGTTCGTTTTGCGGTGGCCTCGGCCAGAAGGGTAAAGCGAATTCCCGCGGATGCAAAATTTGTTCGCTCACTCTTTTAGCCCGTTTTTTGGGAAGGGTGGGTATTATGGGAAAAGTTGTTAATATATTAACACCGCAAATGACCGGTAAGCCGGTATAAATGCCTTGTTGTTACCAGCATCCGGGTTTTTATGGTCTATTATTTCTTGTTTTTTATTACAGCTTTTACGGAGTAAGGCATTAATTAAATTTAAATAAAGTTAAGATAACATATCTCTTTTACTTCCCTGGCGAAGGATTAGGGTGAGATAAGGTTTGGAGGTCTAAAAAGGTGCATATTCTGATTACGGGGGGGGCGGGGTATATCGGCAGTCATGTCTGTCTTGAACTGCTCAATCTCGGTCATAGCGTTACGGTGGTTGATAATCTTTCCAACTCAAGCAGGGAGTCACTGCGGCGTGTTGAAGAGTTAACGGGGAGAAAAATCAGTTTTTTTAAGATCGATGTAACCGACTCCCAGGGACTGTCACAACTATTTGCTGAATGCGGGGATTCCTTAGATGCGGTGATCCATTTTGCCGGTAAAAAAGCGGTCGGGGAGTCGGTTGCCAAGCCGCTTCTTTACTACCATAACAATATTGTCGGCACCGTGGTGCTATGTGAGGTAATGGCTGCCCATGGCTTGAAAAATATAATTTTTAGTTCTTCAGCCACCGTTTACGGCGATCCGGCCACCGTTCCCATTAGCGAAGATTTTCCCCTGTCCTGCGCCAGTCCCTATGGGCGCAATAAACTGTTTATTGAAGAGATGTTGCGGGATATATATACCGCCGATAATGACTGGAATGTCTGCCTGCTCCGTTATTTTAATCCGGTGGGCGCCCATCCCAGTGGCAGAATCGGAGAAGACCCCGACGGCATCCCCAATAATTTAATGCCATATATTGCCCAGGTTGCGGTGGGTAAATTAAAAGAGCTTTCTGTATTCGGTGATGATTATGATACCGATGACGGCACCGGCGTAAGGGATTATATCCACGTGGTTGATCTGGCCAGGGGCCATGTGAAAGCACTTGCCGCCTTGCGGCCGAACTCGGGGGTCAACGTCTATAACCTGGGGACGGGACAAGGGTACAGCGTGTTGGAGATGGTTGCCGCTTTTTCCAAGGCTTGTGGTAGGGAAATTTCCTATCGTATAGCGGCACGGAGAGCGGGGGATATTGCGACCTGCTATGGTGATCCAAGTAAGGCCCTGAAAGAATTGGGCTGGAAGGCGCAATATGACCTGGAGCAAATGTGCAAGGATACCTGGCGTTGGCAGAAGGATAATCCACGGGGTTATTAACAGCTCGGATCTGGGTAAAATCACCATTTTCCGGGGGACACCGCCGGACCTTGATTTTTTCCATTGCTTCTTCGTCTCTCTTGTTTTCACAGCTGCTTGTGCAATCTGTACAAGTCGGGCCAATCCACCTGCTTTAAAACAGCCCCTTTCTCCCTGAAAAAACCCCTTCATCGAAAGTTCTGCAGTAAATTATAAAGAAAAGTGTGTATATTATTATAATATTTTCGGTAGCATGGTCTAACAGCCCCGCTGAAAATCAAAAACCGGCTTGCACTTCCCGCGCAAGGGTGTTACTTTCCGTCAAATTTAAAAAGAGAGGCACTGTTTGCACAATGCGACCAAGTAAATATCCGACAATGATTTTTGGCTGCGGTAACGTCATTATGGGTGATGATGGTTATGGACCCGCCGTTGTTGACGAGTTAAATGCTCGTTACGAGATCCCCGCCGATGTAGAGGCGGTTGATGTCGGGACGTGTGTTCGTGAATATCTCTTTGATTATCTTCTCATGGAAGAGGGCAGGCCCGAGAGGATCATTATTCTCGATGCGGTGGATTTTCCTGGGCGTGATTTCGGGGAGGTTTTTCATATAAATCCCGATGAGATCCCCGCCAAAAAGATACACGATTTTTCTCTCCACCAGTTTCCCACCGTAAATCTTCTTAAAGAGCTTGAAGATAATACTGGTATCAAGGTTGTGATTATCGCTGCTCAGGTTGAGCATATTCCCAAGGAAATTTCTCCGGGATTATCACCGGCCATGGCGGAAGCCGTGACCAGGGCCTGTGGAGAGGTGGCACAACTCTTATCTTTAACATCCCGTTCCGATTAGCGGATAATGGGTAAGGGCCATTTGAACAAGATATCAGCCCCTATGAAAGTATGTGCCGATATCTTGTTATCAATAGTTGTTAGTAAGGACTGCTGTAAATTATTTTTCCGTTATTACAAGAGGTGACCTTTGATGTATGAATTTAAAGTTAGCCAGATAGCAGAAGAATTTGGCGTTCATCGAAACACCATAAGGAACTGGATTAATGCCGGTACCCTTCCCGCCAAGGAAGGACCCGGTCGCAAATACCTTATGAAGTTTCATGATTACCAGAAACTCTGCGAAAAATTTGGACGTGAACCCCATGTTCATCCCAGTAATCATGTAAATCCCCAGGAACTTGGCGCTCTTGAAGAAACAGATGAGACGCCGCTGGAAGTAACGGGTAAGCGAAGTCTTCTGACCGAGGATCCCGCCTGGGCCGATGCCTGTCTGACCTGCGGTACCTGTGCCGGTGCCTGTCCCATATCTGGGGTGAATGGTCTTGATCCCCGCAAAATAGTACGCATGGCCGTGCTCGGTATGGATAAGGAGTTAATTGAATCCTCCTGGCCGTGGAAGTGCACGATGTGCGGTAAGTGTGAAGAGTCTTGTCCCGCCAATATTCAGATAATCGCCCTGATGCGTAAGATAAGAGGGGCGCGGAAGCGCAGTGAGGTGCCCGGCCCGATCCATAAAGGGGTCACCATGTGCCTTGAGCGGGGTAATAACCTCGGTATCCCAAAGGACGATTTTGTTTATCTGTGCGAAGAGTTAGGGGAAGAACTTGCCGAGGAGACATGCCCCGGTTTTAAAACTCCCATCGATGTGCGGGGGGCCAGGGTTCTGGTGACCGTTAATTCCAAAGAGCCGTTCGGCGAACCCGATGATATGAAATGGTGGTGGAAAATTTTTCACACCGTCGGCGAGTCGTGGACGATCTCATCCGAGAACTGGGAGGGTGTGAACTGGGGACTTTTTTCCGGTGATGATGAATCGATGAAAACTGTTGTCGGCCGCATCGTTGAAAACATGCGGAGGCTGAACTGCAAGGTTCTCCTCCTACCCGAGTGAGGCCACGCCTATTTTGCAACCCGGTCCGGGTTGAACAAGTGGTATCCGGAAGCACTCAAGGAATTTAAAATTGTAACGGTTTTTGATCTGTTGCTCGAATACATAGAAGAAGGCAGGGTACAGCTCGATAAATCTGTTCATTCGCTGCCCGTGGCCTATCACGACCCCTGTAATTATGGGCGTAAATCCCTTAAGGCTTTTGGTAAGGCCTACTTTGAAGAGGGTCGGGCCGTGACCAGGGCCTGTTGTGACGATGTTCGGGAACTGAACCCTAATCGTAATGGTGCCTATTGCTGTGGCGCGGGCGGTGGAGCCTGGGCCATGCCCTATGCGGATGAGCGTGTTTTTTACGGTCGCACCAAGGCCAGGCAGATTACCGAGTCGGGGGCCAAGTTGGTGGTGGCTCCCTGTCATAATTGCAGGGATCAGATTATGAAATCCCTGAATAAGGAATATGACCTGGGAATCGAGGTCAAATATCTATGGGAACTTGTAGCCGATTCCCTCATCCTACCGAAAAGATAACGGTACAGGTCAAAAATGGAGATACCGTTGCCGATGGACGCGGGCGACGGTGCAAATGATAATACGCCTTCCACCGATAATCGTCGGCTGGAATGCAGATAGTAATAAACGAGAGGAGACACCTGTCATGCTGGACACAAAGAAAGTTGGGTCGGTAATGATTGTGGGAGGTGGAGTCACAGGGATGCAGGCGGCCTTGGATCTGGCGGATTCTGGGTATTATGTATACCTGGTTGAGAAGTCGGGTGCCATTGGTGGTGCCATGGCCCAGCTGGATAAGACCTTCCCTACCAATGATTGCTCGATGTGAATAATCGCGCCTAAATTGGTTGAGTGCGGTCGGCACTTGAATATACAGTTGATGACCCTCAGTGAAGTCACTTCAATTGAGGGAGTAGCCGGGGATTTTACCGTAACGGTGAAAGAATCCCCTCGCTATGTTGATGTGGATAAATGCATTGCCTGCGGAGCGTGTACTGAAAAATGTCCGAAGAAGGTGGATAGCGAGTACGATGCCGCAACCGGAAAGCGTAAGGCAATCTATGTAAAATATGCCCAGGCAGTTCCCCTTAAATATCAGATTGATCCAGATTCCTGTATCCGTTTGAAAAAACCGGGGGCATGTGGTTTCTGCGAGAAGGTATGTGACGCCGGGGCCATAAATTTTGATGATACGGTAAAAAATCACCTGGTGAGTGTGGGGGCGGTGGTATTGGCGCCCGGTTTCGAGGCTTACGACCCGACGGATGCCGGAGTTTGGGGTTATGGTGTGAATGCCAATGTGATAACCTCCCTGCAACTTGAAAGATATTTGTCCGCGTCGGGCCCAACTGAAGGACATCTTGTCCGTCCGTCCGATGGTAAGCCCGCCCGTAAGGTTGCCTTTCTGCAGTGTATCGGTTCCCGTGATGAAAACCTCTGTGGCAATGGTTACTGTTCTTCGGTTTGCTGCATGTATGCCATCAAAGAGGCGGTGATTGCAAAAGACCATGTGCCCGGTTTGCAGACCACCATTTTTTATATGGATATGCGTACCCACGGCAAGGAGTTTGACCAGTACCTTGAGCGTGCCAAGGAGGATTCGGGCGTGCGTTTTGTCAGGTGTCGTGTCAACGGTGTGGAGACGGATGGAGTCGGCGGCGACCTGCGACTGAGTTATGTAAATGAAGAGGGTCGTCAGATAGAAGAATTTTATGATATGGTGGTCCTGTCCGTCGGTTTGCAGACGCCCAAGCATGTGTTGGAACTCGCCGGGACAGCCGATATAAAACTGACCGCAGATAACTTCACAGCCACCTCAGATTTCGCACCGGTGCAGACCTCGCGACAGGGGATTTTTACCTGCGGGGCGATTGCCGGGCCCAAGGATATCCCCCAGTCCGTGGTGGAGGGTTCTGCCGCTGCGGCTGCGGTTTCCGATCTTCTGGCGCCGAGCCGCTTTGAATTGACCGGTGAGCCAACATTTCCCAAGGAAAAGGATGTTTCAAAGGAAGACCCGAGGATAGGGGTATTTGTCTGCCATTGCGGCTCCAATATTGCCGGGGTGGTTGATGTCGAAGCAGTGGAGGAGTATGCGGCGACCTTGCCGGACGTGGTCTATGTTGAGCGTAATCTCTTCTCCTGCTCCCAGGATACTCAGGATATGATAGCAAAACGAATTCAGGAGCAGAACTTGAATCGAATCGTTGTCGCGGCCTGTACGCCAAGAACACATGAACCGCTTTTTCGGGAAACTTTGAAGGCTGCGGGGCTAAACGAGTATCTGGTGGAGATGGCTAATATCAGAAACCACGATTCTTGGGTTCACGGTGGAGAACCCGAAATGGCAACCGCCAAGGCCAAGGATCTTGTCCGTATGGCTGCGGCCAAGGTTACCTACGGTGATTCCCTGAAACCGATCGATGTTTCAATCACCCAGAAGGGGTTGGTTATCGGTGGCGGCGTCGCCGGGATGACGTCGGCCCTTAACCTTGCCCGGCAGGGTTTTGAGGTACATCTGGTGGAAAGATCGGCGGTTCTCGGCGGTAATGCAATGAATCTGAAACATACCTGGTCCGGTGAACATGTATTGACCCAGGTGGCAAAACTCATTGAAATGGTGCGCGGAGAGGAGAAGATTATTATCCATATGGAGAGTAGTGTTACCCATGTGGAAGGTTTTGTGGGTAATTTTCGTTCCACTGTAACCGCAAAGGATGGGACAAAATTGGTGGTTGAACACGGTGCCGGAATTATTGCCACCGGTGGTGATGCCCTCGTGCCCAGGGAGTATAATTATGACTCCATAACCAAGGTGGTCACCTCCGTGCAGTTTGACAAGCTTTTTGAGTTAAAGGAAAAACATGTCAAGCAATCGAAAAATTTTGTCTTTATCCAATGTGTCGGTTCCCGTGAGGGCGATGCCATGTACTGTTCAAAGGTATGTTGTACCCATTCGGTGCAGTCGGCTATTGCCTTGAAAAAAGAAAACCCCGAACGCAGCGTCTATATCCTCTACAGGGATATGCGTACCTACGCCCAACGTGAGGCCTTGTATAAAGAGGCAAGGCAGCTTGGTGTTATTTTCATAAATTACGAATTGCACGGTAAGCCGAAGGTAACGGAAAACGGCGGGGTGATAGATGTGGAGGTATGGGATCATGTTCTCCATAAACCACTTAAAATAGCGGCTGACATGGTGATCCTGGCCACGGCGATCAGACCCAAAGAAGATGCAACCGACCTGGGTAAATTATATAAAGTGCCCGTTGATGGCCACGGATTTTTTCAGGAGGCCCATGCCAAATTACGCCCCGTCGATTTTTCCACCGACGGTATGTTTGTGGCGGGACTTGCCCACTATCCGAAACCGATAGAAGAGTCGGTGGCCCAGGCCCTTGCTGCATCTTCCCGGGCGGCAACTCTGCTGTCTAAAACGTCTATCTGCCTTGATGCTGTGAAGGCGACGGTTGATGATGCAAACTGTGACGGCTGCGCTCTTTGTGTGGATGTCTGTCCATATCATGCCATTACCTTGATTGACAGAACAGAGGGAGAAGGTAAGGTTATTGTTGTTAATAAGGCCCAGTGTAAGGGATGCGGCCTCTGCCAGGGAACATGCCCCAAACGTGGTGTCTACGTGGCCGGATTCACCATGAAACAGATCAGTGCCCAAGTTCAGGCGGCATTGGCCGTTTGACGATTTTATGATTCCGAAGGGCGTGGAAAATGAAAAAAATTACTTATGGAAATTGTAAATGGTATTGTTCTGTGATTGATGAACAACACGCTGAATTCATAGGGAATATTTTTACACTGTTTTCTGTGTGCAATATTTAAGTGATAATTGAAATCGGAAAACCGCTCCCGGCTGCTTACATGTTCTCCTTTGTCGGTCAGGAGTGGGTTTTCGAGATGAATTTTTAATGTATTAAGGAGTGGATCACATGAGTTTTGAGCCTAAAATTGTAGCATTTTGTTGCAACTGGTGCTCCTATGCCGCAGCTGATCTAGCGGGAACTGCCAGGATGCAGTATCCGCATAATGTGCGGATAATAAGGGTAATGTGTTCAGGTATGGTTCATCCGGAATTTATAATGGATGCGTTATCCCAGGGAGCGGACGGGGTGATGGTACTTGGCTGACACCTCGGTGAATGTCATTACCTGGATGGTAATTATAAAGCGATGACCCGTTCCGATATGGTTGTTGAGTTGCTGGAAGACTTCGGCTACGAACCCCAGCGTTTCAATTTGACATGGGTTTCTTCTGCCGAGCCGGATAAATTCGTTGAAGCGGTAACGGAGATGACTGCGCGTATTAAGCAGTTAGGGCCTGTAAACAGTCAGGATGCCCCAGTGGCATAAGGAGGAAGATATGGGTGTAACTACCGCTATGGAATGGTTGGGATCATGTTCGGGATGCGAAATTGCCATTCTGAACATTGGTGAAGACCTTATTCCGATTATTTCAGAGGCCCTGGATATTGTCCATGCACCGGTGCTGATGGATCATAAATATTTTGGTCAATGTGGCGAGGGTATAACCCTTGAAATCCCCGAGGCGGTTGTCGGTATTGTGACCGGCGGAGTGTCCAATCACGAACATCTTGAGGTGTTGGAGGCCATGCGGGAAAAATGCAAGGTCTTGATCGCCCTTGGTACCTGTGCGACCCACGGAGGTATACCGGCCCTGATGAATGGACAGGATCGGCAACAGAGCTGGGAAGAAATTTATCAGACAATCAGTACCGATCCCGGGGCAAAGGTGCCGAATATTGAAGTACCGGCACCCCTTGATCGTGTCTATGCCTGTGATGAAAAAGTCAAGATAGATATGCAGTTGCCCGGCTGTCCGCCAAATCCCGCCTTGATTGCCGAGGTCATTTTTTCTCTTTTGGAAAATAGGGATCCGGTCTTGCCCGGTAAGAGCGTCTGTGATACCTGTCCCACCCGCAGGGAGGGCAAGGGTGATGTAAAAGAGGTTAAACGTTTTATAACCAACGTGGATTTTAAGCCGGGCGCACCAGTCGATGAAATGCGCTGTCTTCTTGAACAGGGTTATTTATGCATGGGTCCGGTAACAGCCGCAGGGTGTGCCAAGGAGGGTACGCCGAGTTGCATAGGTGCCCGGGTTCCCTGCAGGGGCTGTTTTGGTCCGGTTCGTAAAGACGGCAACCAGTTGCTTGATATGATGAATGCCTTGGCAAGTAACGGTATTGATTATAAATCGGTTATTGACCGCCGTTCAATATTGAGATTTTCAGGAGCCCACGGGCAACTGCGACCGATTAAAAAGCGGATCGTGGAGGAGGATTAAGATGGGAAAGGTTTTAACTATTGCACCTGTTTCCCGCATTGAAGGACATGCCAAGATTGCTATACATTTAGGCGATGACGGTAATGTGGAGGATGCGTTTCTTCATATTCAGTCCCTGCGCGGATTTGAGAAATTTATAGAGGGAAGGCCCGCTGAAGAGGTCCCCAGAATTGTTAATCGTATCTGCGGGATTTGTCCGTGGATGCATCATCTTGCCTCCAATAAGGCGGTTGATGGTGCCTTTGGGGTAACACCCACCGAGACCGGTTATAAATTGCGGGAAATGTGTCAGGTGATGGCCCATATCAACGACAAAATACTCCATTTCTTCTTTCTGGCGGCCCCCGATTTTGTCCTGGGTCCGGATAGTGATTATTCGGTTAGAAATGTGATGGGCGTCGTCAAAGCCGCCCCGGAACTTGCCACCAAGGTTGTCAAGATGCGTCAATTGGGGCAGATGATGCTTGATAAATTTGCCGGCAAGGCCATACATCCCATTGCCGGGGTGGTGGGAGGTTTTGCAAAACCCATGGTTGAGGAAGAGCGTCTCGAACTCCTGGAGGGCACCCGGACGTTACTTGATTTTTCCACCTATGCCCTGGATTTTGCGATAGAAAACGTTTTTTCCAAGTATATGGATGTCATCAGTGACCTGGGGGTTATCAATACCGGATTTCTCGGTACCGTTGACCGGGAAGACGGGTCGTTGCGCCTGTATGATGGTAAACTTAGGCTGATGAAGGCTGACGGTAGTTATGACGATTTTGAAGGTGACGAATATTCGCAATATTTAGGTGAACATGTTGAGCCGTGGGGTTATTCGAAAATGCCCTACGCGAAATCATGGGATGAAGGGTTTGATATGACCCTGACTGCGCCCAGGGGAATCTATCGGGCCAATACCCTGGCCAGGATTAATGTCTGCGACTGTATTTCCACCCCAAAGGCCCAGGCGGCGCTGGAGGCCTTCAGGGCGTCATTTGGTCGCCCGGCCCAGCAGACATTGTTATATCATTATGCCCGGTTGATTGAACTGGTTTACGCCTGTGAACGGACAATTGAATTGTTGGAGTGGGATGGGATAACCGACCCCAAGGTACGGGCCAGGGTTACGCCGAAGGCCGGCCGGGGTGTGGGTGTTGTCGAGGCCCCACGGGGGACTTTGATTCACGATTATACAACCGACGACAACGGTTGCATAACTTCTGCAAATCTGATTGTCGGCACCACTCATAATATAGCTCCAATGAATATGAGTGTTAAGCAGGCAGCTACCACGCTGATCAAAGACGGCGTATACAATGAGGGTTTATTAAACCAGGTGGAAATGGCCGTTCGGGCCTATGACCCCTGAATGTCCTGTGCTACACACCGCCTGGATGGTGGTATACCGGTATCAGTTAGCATCGTTAACAAGGCAGGGGAGGAAATTGATCGAATAGTTAAGTAGTTGTTCTGTACCCTCAACGATTCAGGCGGTTATACATTCCGGCATGACAGTTGAATGGCTGGTGCCGCCTGAATCGATCTTTGGTGGTTATTGTGAAAATTTTGTTTGCGAACAGGAATGTTGATTTTGATGCCGTCGGTGGCATTGATTTGTAAGGTTTAACCAGGGAAGAAAAATTGAACACCCTTGGTTGTTTTTTTTTTATGATAATGTAGTATACACAGTTAATTTGTACGCTTTCTTCCGTTGCTAAAATATGGAAGAAGCAGGGGAGATTATCATGCCAAAGGCAAGAAGAACGCAGGTAAGGGCAGAGAATCCCAGTGGTGCGTGCGGCAAGCTTGATCATATGACCGTTGACGAGTTAAAGGCACGGGCGGTGGGTGACGAATTTGATGGTACATGTCCGGCGTGTGGTAAATTTCATCTGACCCGTGGAGAGATTGAACAGATCGAAAGTGAAAAGGTCGTAGATTCGGAAAGTTATAAATTGTTGCAGAGTGAGGCGGAAGCCGCAAAAGAGTAACGGAGTCACATTGAAGTTGACGGTGGCCCTGTACTTGAATGGGGTGGTTTTTGTTTTGCCTGGGATGGAAGGTATGCCAAATGGAAGCCGGGATTGAAACAAAAGAATTGGCTTGTCAAGAAGAATTGCTTGAGAAGATACGCAATCTTGTTGATCGACCGATACGGTTGATGGTGGTTTGCGGTACCCAGAACAGGGCAATTTTAAAGTATGGTATCCGTCAGCATCTACCCGAATATCTTGAACTTGTTGCGGGGCCCGGTTGCTCGGTTTGTGTTATGCCGGCCGGGCATATTGATGCCTTTGTCAAGGTTGCCGTGCAGCCCTCCGTTATAACCGCCGCATGCGATGATCTGATCAAGGTTCCTGGTAGTCGGGATTCCCTGGCGACAATTGCCGAGAAGGGCGCCCGTATAGAGCCGATCCTCTCGCCCATGGACGCCCTTGATATTGCCAGGCGGGAGCCTGATTATACCGTTGTCTACCCGGCGGTTGGTTTTGAAGCAACCGCGCCCAGTGTCGCCGAGACCATCCTTGAGGCTGCCGGTCTCGGTCTTGAAAATTTCTGTGTTATTCCTTCGATTCGATTATTGCCGCCGACCATCGATTTATTGATGCGGGACCCCGATCTCAATATACGCGGTTTGCTCTGTTCAGATCATATTAATACCATTTCCGATACGGAAGCCTATACCGATCTTGCCAAAAAACATAATTTATCCTGTTGCATAGCGGGTTTTGAGTGTATTGATATCTTGGAAGGGATCGTCAGCCTGGTTCAGCAGGTTCGAAATGGTGAATCTCTCTTCGATGATACATCGGCTTTTATTTATTCTTCCGCGGATACCAAAAAGGCCAGAAAAATGGTGTCCCAGGTGTTTTTTGCCGTGGATACCGATTGGCGTGGGCTTGGCACCATCGAGCGCAGCGGTTTTGTGATCCGCGATGAACTTTCTCTCTATGACGCCACTAAACGATTTAATATCAGGTTTGATGAAGGGCAGGAGTCGTGCATGTGCCAGTGCAACGCCATAATTTCCGGTCGCGGTCTGCCGCCGGATTGCCCGGCCTTCGGTATGTTCTGTATTCCCGAAAATCCCGTGGGTCCGTGTATGATTTCCGACGAGGGAATTTGTCATTCATATTTTAAATATAACGTTTCTTCCAGCCGATCCCAGCGCTGATATTGTCCACTTTGTCGACACTTTTCCATATTCACATTATTCTCGAATAGTTCCCACCCTTCTCCGAGAAAAAAATTTGTTGAAGAAATTATTTAGTTAACATATTGATTTAATAATATAAAATATGTTTTATATTATTAAACATACAAAATTTGGGTGATAATGGGTTGGTGTTTACATCATATGCAAGCTTTTTATTTGATTTTACGTTATGTTATGAGGAGGTGTACTCGTACGCTTTTGATGAATTGGCAAGTTATGGAACTGGATATCGAATATGGCGGTATACGAATATAAGGCCCTGGACAGAAACGGAAAAAAGACCAAAGGCATAGTTGATGCCGAAAGTGAGTCCCAGGCCCGGTTAAAACTCCGTTCCTCCGGGCAGTATCCCGTTTCCATCTATGAGAGCAGACGTCGTTCTTCTGCGGACACGCAGGGTAGGATGTTTAGCCTTTTCAAGCGGGTAAAACCTGAAGATATCAGTGTTATGACGCGCCAGCTCGCCACGCTTCTGGGTGCCGGCATCCCCCTGGTTCAAGCCCTTAATTCCCTCGTTGACCAGACTTCCAATCCCCTGTTGAAAAAAAATATCGCCGAAATTAAGGAATTGGTTAATGAAGGGAAGACCTTGACCCAGGCCATGGAAGAACATCCAAAATTGTTTTCAACCATATTTGTTAATATGGTTCGTGCCGGGGAGGCCTCAGGGTCACTAGATGTTGTCTTGGAAAAATTGGCGGATTTTGGTGAGAAACAGGAATCTCTCAGGGGTAAATTGCGGGCGGCTCTCGTTTACCCCGTGTTTATGGCGGTGATCGGCACGGGGATTTTATTTTTTCTTATTACCTATATTGTCCCCAATATTACAAAGGTCTTTGACCAGATGGACAAGGTTTTACCTTTGCCGACCCTCTTTTTGATCGGACTCAGCGGTTTTTTGAAAAACTATTGGTGGCTTGTGGTTGGTATTGTTTGTGGTATATTTTTTGGGATAAGGTGGTTTATACAGAGTCCCCGTGGTCGGATATTTTTTGATCTGGTGCAACTTCGTTCTCCTGTTATCGGTAAGGTTGTTCAGAAAGTAATTCTGGCCAGGTTTGCCTCCACCTTGGCCAGTCTGCTGGGCAGTGGCGTGGAGTTGATCACAGCCATGACGATTATGCGGGCAATTGTCAATAATTATCACGTTGCCGAGGTAATAGACAGGGCGATGTTGCAGATTAGTAAGGGGAAGAATATGGCCGACTCGCTCTCTTTTTCTCCGTGGTTCCCCCCCATGTTTGTACAGATGATCGCCGTCGGTGAAAAGAGCGGTAACTTGGAGGGAATGCTGGCCAAGGTGGCCAAGGCCTACGAAAGGGAGGTTGAGACGGCGATAGTGGGTATGACCTCCCTTATTGAACCCGCCATGATCGTCGGTATGGGTGCCGCCGTGGGGTTTGTAGTTTTGTCGATTCTGCTGCCGATTTTTGAGATGAATCAGATGATTGGCTAGAGGGAGCGTATTTGTTCACAGGTTATCTTGTTTGAATTCGAACGGGGAAAACCCCGTTTATCTATCTCGTTTCGGTTGCATATTGTTGCTGTGGTCGGAACGGCTGATTAACTTTTGGAGTTGAGATGAAATACATGGAGTTGGCTGCAAAAAAATTCTGGTTTGTCTTTTTGTTCTGTCTCTTGTCGACGCTGCCCGCCAATGCCGTTGATCGGGTTGATACCGATTTTGGCAATAACGGTTTTGTCGTCCATGATTTCGGTACGGGTGATGACGAGATTTTTGCACTTGTTACCCAGGCGGACGGCAGGTATGTGGTGGCCGGTTATAGTGATAACGGGGCTGTGGCCAATGTGGTTGTGGCCAGGTATTTGGCCGGTGGAAATCTTGATAATACCTTCAATCATGACGGTATATTTTCCATGAGTCTGGGCTCGGGGGACAGCATAGCCCGGGCCGTGGCTCTGGAGGATGACGGCAGGATGGTTTTGGCCTGTTCGTCCTTTGATACTCAACCTAGGTTGGTGGTGGTCGTCCTGACGAAGGACGGGTATCCGGATGGTTCTTTTGGCGATAACGGCAGGGTTGTTTTTCCGCTGGAGGGTGAAAAAATAGTTGCCGCCGACCTTAAAATTGCCGCCGACGGTACGATTGTGGCCACCGCAACCGTCGCCCTCGATGATTCAGCCCGGGAGATAGTCCTTGTCAAGATGGATAATCATGGCCAAATGGTCGAAGATTTCGGCAATAACGGCGTTGTCTCCTGGGAATACGGGGATAAAACCGAGATGCGCTCCCTTGTCCTGTTCGACAGCGGTAAGATCCTTCTGGCGGGGAGTGTGGAAAAGGACGGCTTGACCCATGCAGGGTTGTTGCGCCGTAATAAAAACGGGGCCCCCGATTCCGCCTTTGGTACGGCAGGCGAGTTCCTGCTGGGTCTTGACGGTGATGGGGCGGGTATCAACGATATTTACCTGGAGACCGGTGATAATGTTTTAATGGCGGGTGCCGTGGGCAGTAAAGAGCACCGACGTGCCTTCCTGGCCCGTTTAAAAGCCGATGATATTGTTGACCCGGATTTTGGGGGCGAAAAGGGCTTTTTTCTCAGTACCTCGGATGATAATACTGCGGCATTTGGTGTCGCCAAGCAGGATGACGGCACGATAGTTCTCGCCGGTTACACTCTTTTCAGCGACGGTCAGGATATGGCCGTCTGGACACTTGCGGGGCAAAACGGCAAAGCGCAGAGTCTGACCAAATTTCATGTGAACCAGGTTGTAACGGATGTTGATCATAGGGATGACGGAGGTTATGCCCTGGCATTACTGCCCTCCAGCAAGGTGTTGGTTGCAGGTTTTGCGGAAAATGGAACGGACAAGGATTTTGTCCTGGTACGCTATGAAGATTCCGCTACGGTTGATAATCCCGTGGTCGTGGGTGTAATTACCGGTAATTACCGGGTGACCACCATGCCGGTAACCGAGATTACCCGGGTGGGTGCCATGTCGGGGGGGGTTGTTGAGGAATTTCGTCATGATGTATGCGAGAATAAGTGCAGGGTTCAGTGTAGCCTGAGTACTGGGCCCAGCAACACCACTTGTTATGATACTTGCCTGAAGTCCTGCCAGGGTAGTACAACCGTTAAGACCAGAGGGGTCTGTTATAATATTTCCGGGGGCCCGATCTATAAAGAAAAAAGCACGGGAAAAGGCACCGATAACAGCGGGGCCACGGACAGCGGCACGTTGGATGATAAGAAAGAGACGATTTTCCCAAAGGATTCATATGACAGGTCATATATTTACAAAACCGTTCGTTCCGGCCAGACGGAGGACGGGGCCGGATTTGGTTCATTTACAAGTGAAATTACGGAGATTACGCCCAATGTGACCTATTATCTCCGCGCCTTTGCCGTAATGGCGGACGGCACCGTAATTTATGGTAACGAAGAGACTTTTAAAACGGATGATGCCTGTTTTATTGCCACGGCAGCCTTCGGCACTATTTTGGATAAACATGTGGTTCTGCTGCGACGGTTTCGAGATAAATATCTTATGCCGAGCACCGTGGGCCGCAGTTGTGTCGCAATGTACTATCATTATTCCCCGCCACTTGCTGATCTTATTAGTGAAAATGCCTGGTTACGTGGTATAGTGCGCGTTGTTTTATATCCCGTCGTTCTGGCCGTAGCGGTTTTAATGAAGACCACGACTCAAATTAAAATTTTCGGAATATTCTGTACCCTGTTGTTTGTTGGTGTATGTTCCAGGTTAAGACGAATGCGCAGGGTATGATTTTCTGGGTTGCCGACCTTTTTTTTTGTAATAGTTTCTATTTTGGTGGCGTATTGATTATGAAAAGACAAAGAGTAAAATTACAACATGTACTACTGGCCGACCGTGCCGGTTTCACCTTGATTGAACTCCTCGTGGTCCTGGTCATTATCGGTATCCTGGCCGGGTATATCGGTCCTAAAATAATGGGGCATCCCGAGGAGGCCAAACGTACAAAGGCTGCGTTGCAGATCCAGGCCATGGAAACGGCGCTGAAAATGTATCGTCTCGATAACGGGTCGTATCCTTCAACCGAGCAGGGATTGCAGGCCCTGGTTGAACCGCCTTCCGTCGGCAAATTACCCGCCAAGTGGAAAAAGGGCGGATATTTGGAAAAGAGGAAGGTGCCGAAGGATCCGTGGGGTAACGAATTCGTCTACCTCTGTCCCGGTGTTAATGGTGATTTTGATTTGAGTTCATATGCCAAGGATGGTGAGGCTGGAGGAGAAGATGATGGCAAAGATATCAATAACTGGGAAATAGAGTGATGTCGGTGGCTACAGGGTTGTATGCATCGTAAGGGATTTACACTTCTTGAGTTGATTGTTGTCTGTGCCCTGATCGGTTTGATGCTTGCCGTGGGTGCGCCGTCCCTGCGTGATGCTTTTTTCCACGATCCGTTAAAAACTGCGTCACGAAAGATCATCGGTTTTATCAATGACGTTCGTGAGTCGGCTGTGAGTGGACACCAATCTTATATCGTCCATTTTGGGAGGACGAAGAACAAAATCTGGTATGAAAAAGACAGGGGTGGCGGCGGGGCCGGGAGCGGAGACAAGGACGAAAAGAGAAAAGACGATCATGTCCTGATGCTGCCTGAAACGGTGGAAATCTCTGAAATATGGACGAGGTCAAAGGGGGTATTTCCCTTTGACTTTAACGAAATATGGGTTAGCAAAAGAGGGTATATGGATCAGCTTATACTGCATCTTGCCGATGATGACGGCCGGGTTATGAGCCTGCATTTTTCGCCATTTCTAGAGGTAGTTCGTGTCTTTGATAAATATACTCCGGCCGAGTAAGTCTTCGCCCGTTCAAAAATTCTCTTTCCATGGAGTCCGCCACCGTCCGTTTTTCCTTTTTTCACCAGATATACGAAGGGACGCAGCCTTTACGCTGCTTGAGGTTATGGTGGCTGTAGCAATCCTGGCCATTACCTTGACAATATTGTACGGTTCCCAGGGCAGGAGCCTGGCTTATGCGACTGAGGCCCACTTTAATTATGTCGCATCGTCTCTTGCCTCGGCAAAACTAGCTGAGATACAAAGTGGGATAAGGGAATGTGTCGCCGATACCGGAGAATTTACCGATTTTCCAGGCTTTTCCTGGTCGTTAACGGTTGAAGATGCTTTTTTTGAAGGGATTGAAATTCTTGCTGATATGTCAGCTCCCCTGAAAAAAGTACATATAAAAATCGAGTGGGACGGTTCTCCTTACAGTTATTCACTGGTATATTATGGCTACTGGAATGACTAGCAAAACCGTGGAGGCACAGGGTTTTACCTTAATTGAACTGTTGCTGGCAATTTTTATTTTCGGGATTGTTGTCTCCGTGGTGTATGGATCGTACAGTTCCACATTTCTTCTGATTAATTCCACGGGCAAAAAGATGGAGGTTGCCGGGAAGGCCGGTGTTGCGCTGGAGATGATCAGCAATGATCTCTCTTCCATAATTAGGGGCAAAGGTGGATTTATGCGGGGTGAAGAACCGGGAGATCCTGAAACGGGCGGTGACCTTCTCACCTTTGTTTCTTCCATGTACCTGGGTCTCACCAGGGAGGATGAACACGGGGGACTGTCGATAATTAAATACTCCACCGAGCAGGATGAGGAAAGCGGGCTGTTGAAATTATATCGCGCCGCCGGTCGAATTTTGCCGGGTCAGGACAGAAATGGTGTTAAATTAAATAAATATCTGTTATGTGACGGTTTACAAGAAGTTAATTTTCTCTATTACGACGGGGACGGTATCGAAAATAATGAATACCATTATGATGGTGCCCAGCCGGTAAACGCCGGCAACAGCATGCCGGCCATGGTCTCGCTGTCTCTTCAATTTTCGGATGGGGCGGACAGCGAAAATTTTTCCATATTTACGACTTCACTGTCAATACAGCAAGTGAAGTAACTGGTGGATATGAAACAATTTTTCAAGGCTGAGTCTCCGGTAAACAACCAGCGGGGCATGGCCTTACTAATTACCATTACGATTATAAGTATGCTCATTGCCGTAACGGTAATGTTTTTTAAGAGAAGTTGGCATAGTTATCTTGTCGCCAATAACTATAAAGTAATAACACAGTTGAGATTCATTGCCGACTCTGGCATAAACATTGGCCGAGAGATAATTACTGACAAGGGAAAGGCGCCCAACTACACGACCCTGCTGGATGGTTGGGCAACACTCGCCAAAGACGAATGCGCATCGCTTTTTGGTTATGGAAAACTGGAGCTGGTGATAACCGATCTATCCGGCCGACTGCCCATTAACGGTTTGGTGCAAAATGGTGCGGCGGGAGGAGCCGTAAATCGTGGGAATGCAAACAATGCAGCTGTTAAATTGCGCAAGGTTCTCTTTCGTCTTCTTCTCTCCGGCAAGTTCGGCATTGAGGAACAGGGTGAGGCAGGATCCATTGTCGATGCCCTGGTGGATTGGCTGGACAAGGACGACAGGGAGTCTGATAACGGTGCCGAGTCAAGTTATTATCAGTCGTTGGCCAGGCCGTATGCATGTCGTAACGGGCCTGTGGAAAATATTGAAGAACTTTTGCTGGTAAAGGGTATTACGGCAAAATTGCTTTTCGGCGGTAGGAAAACGAAAGCTCTGGCTGACTATATTACTGTCTATGGTATGGATGGAAAGATCAATATCAATACCGCGGATAAGCTGTTGATAAAAAGCATGGATTCACAGATAAGTTCGGAACTTGTTGAAAAATTGGACCTGTTCCGGCGGGATAAAGATAATTTAAACCAGTTGGCCAAAACTCGGTGGTACTTGAACACCGGGTTTTGGCCGGGAGATATAAAATTGAACGAGCGTTATATTACGACGCAGAGTGTGTTCTTTCATATCAAAGCTGTTGGGCGGCGGGACAGGTTATTGTCCAAAGTGCAGGTGGTTGTCCGGCGCACCAATGACAATACTTTAGAGTTATTGAGTAAAAAGGTAGATTAGATAATGGCTGAATCGCTGTTTTGCCTCGATATCAGCGGCGATACCGTGACCGGAGTTCTTATAGAAAGAAACGGAAAAGTTACGGTTATCGTCGGTTGCGGTCATGTGGAAATTGTTGACCGGCAGCTGGAGGAAGCTATTGCCGAGGTGTGTGAACAGGCCGGGTTTATGAAGGGGAAATGTACCCTTTCTCTGAATATGGAGTTCTTTTCTTTTAGGAACCTTTCCCTCCCTTTTGCTGATCGAAAAAAAATAGCGCAGATATTACCCCTGGAGATGGAAAATATCTCCATTGCTGAACCGGGCAGCTGCCTGACCGATTTTGTTTTAGCCAAAACAGGCGTGGATGATTCCAGTATAGTTACCGCAACCCTGGAAAAGACCGTGCTCGCCTCTTTTCTTAAAATGTTGAGTAGGAGGGGTATTGATCCGCTCGATATTGAGATAAGAAGCGTCCGGGCCGCACTTCGTCTTGCAGAAGCTAGTCGCCATGACTGTGTGCTCCTCGATATCAGCGGTTTTGCGGCGGGGCTCATTATTGTTTCCGGAGGGCGCATTGCCCTGTTGCGTTCTTTACGTTTTCCCGTTGTTTCAGCAGGTGAACGTAAGGATTATGTGGCATTTGGCAGGTTGCTGAGAAAGAGTCTGTTGGCTTCACGTATCGTCGATCTGGAAAAAAATGAATTTGCTTTCTTTCTCACTGGTAATGACGTTGATCATGAACCGGTCTCGGAGCAGATTGCTCTTCATTTCGGTGTGGAGGTCTCAAGTTTTCAGTTGACTCAACAACCTCTGTTGAAAGTCGCTCTGAAAAAGGGTGGCTGGTACCATCCCCTGAGGATGGATCCGGTTTTGGCCCTTTCTTTCAAGACCCAGGTTAAAAACGGTAATTTTAGTTTCCGTAAAGAGGAGTTTAAGAGGAAAAGATCGATTTCCGAACTCCGTACATTGTCGCTGAAGGTGGTGTTGCCGTTAATATGTGTTGCCGTGGCGCTTTTCATCTATTTTGGTTATGACTATTATGCTCTGAAAGGTGAACAGAAGTCCTTGAAGAAGCAGATCGCCAGGGTCTTTACTGAGACCATGCCCAAAGTAAAGAAGGTTGTTAAGCCCGTCCAGCAACTGCAGGCGGAGATAAAGGAAATTCGTAAGACGTTTAAGCAGAGTAAGGGAGAGGGCGGCAATACGGTTATTTCCCTGTTGACGGAAATTTCCGCAAGGATCCCGTCCACTTACCCAATAACCGTCAAGAAAATGGTTATAGATGGGGAAAATGTGCGAATTAAGGGTGTTACCACGACGTTTAATACCGTGGATAATATACAAAAAGAACTAGAAAAATCCACGTATTTTAAGACTGTTACGATCAGTTCCGCCACCCAGTCCACGGAAGGGGATCAGATTCGTTTCGAGATGAAGTTGGAGCTTTTTTAAGAGAAGTGTAATGGCCTCATTGTTAAAACATGCATTTTTCCAGGATATCCGTCGCAAGTCCGGTATTGACAACCTGGATGAACGTGAGCAGAGGGTGTTGGCGGGCGGGGTGCTTTTTGTCGTCTGTTTTCTTGTTTTTCAATTGGTTTTGATGCCCTTCTGGGACAGTCGTTCGAAGGTACAGAGGTCAATTGCCAAAAAGAAAATGGAGTTGGCGAAGATTATCAGTTTGCAGAAAGAATATAATCTGCTCAAAGCGGAGGCGGGGGGGGTTGAAGAAAAGGTTATTGCCCGTGCCAAAGATTTCACTCTGTTTACCTTTCTTGATAAGCAGGCAACGACCGCCCAGGTCAAAAAACAGATTAAGTATATGAAACCATCCACCCTGGAGAGCGAAGAAGGTCTCAACCAGACCATGGTGGAAATGAAACTGCAGAAAGTAACGCTGGAATCGCTTGTGCATTTTATTCGCCTCGTCGAGTCTGTTGAAAATGTGGTGTCTATAAACCGGATATCCATTCAGGAAAATGGTAAAGATTCTGGATATCTAGATGCAATTATGCAGATTATGACATTTGAGTTGAAGGGTGGCTGATGAAAAAAATCCTTTCATTTCGTTTATTTTTTTATCTGCTCTACGGCTTGGTATTGACTGCAGTGTTGTTGTATGTCCGTTTTCCCAGGGAGAAATTCAGACATTATTGTGAGCGGCAGGTGGAGCGTACGTTGAGCAATGTCCACTGTAATATCGGTCATATCGGCTATTCTTTCCCGAGCAGTGTCATCTTTGAAAAAGTTAAGCTCAGTTCCTCGGCTACCGTTAAAAGCAGGGGTTTTTTAGTGGATAGATTACAGGTGGAGCCGCGGTTGCAGAGCCTGTTTTTCAAGTGGCGGGTTAGCGGGGATTTGTATGGCGGCACCTTGGGCGCAGACCTTAGCCTTTCTTATGGGAATAAATCTTTTATATTAAAAAACATTCAATGTCAGAAAATAGCCATTGCCGAAATTGTGGAAGGTGTGGTGCCTGTTGAAAGAAAAGTCACTGGAAGTTTGTTTATTGATGGAGAGTATAAAGCAGGGTTCAATCTGCCGACGGCCGGTACGGGTAATGGTCATGTGCGTTTTGAAAAGGGTACTTTCCAGCTTTTAAATACACTTTTTACGCTCCATTCTCTAGATTATCAGACAGTACAGTGGCGTTGGCAATATGGCAGGGAAAAATTTGATATCACGGATGGCAAAATGCTGGGTAAACAGTTTAATGTTGATTTTACCGGTGCCCTGTTCCCTCGCTTTCTAATCGATGGTGGTGATTTGAAGTTGAGTGGCCTGATAACTTCGAATGAGGCTTTTTTGCAGGGCAAGCCTAAAATCAGGAAGATTTTTATCCAATTAACTCAACGCTCCGGCAAGGCGGCTGTTCCTTTTCAGCTGGGTGGGACGTTGCGTAAACCAAGACTCAGGTTAATCAGGTAGAATAACGATGGTTCGACGTGTTTCAGCTATAATGCCGCTTTTATTGATTACCGTATTGTCCGTGGGGGGAGTGGAAGGCGGTTATCGTTTGCTGGAATATTTTTTGACTAAGCCGACGATTGTGCAGCGACAAAAGACCGTATCTCCACGCGCTAAAGAGCGTAAAAACCAAGATAATATTGAAATAAAACATGATTATCAGATTATATTGGAACGCAATATTTTCGGGTCATCCCCCGCCGCCAAGGCTGAAGAGGAAGAAATTTTGGACGAGCCGATAGAGGATATTGCCGCGACGACGCTGAATATTATACTTACCGGTACAGTAGGCGGAGAAGAAGAGAGTCGTCGTGCGATAATTGCGGATCAATCAAGTAGAACACAATACTTATACCAGGAAGGGGATTCGGTACAGGGTGCCTTGATTGAAGAGATATTGCGTGGCAAGGTAATTCTATCCTATCGTGGTAAAAAGGAAATTCTGGAAATGACCGATAACAATGAAGGCTCCGGATCTACAGGGCCGGTGGCTGTAATGCCCGATTCACCCTTTACGGAGATGGGTGCGCCCATGACCATGTCTTCAGGTTCGGCTGTTCCGAGAAGGGTGAAACCAGGCATTGTTAAGCCCGCCAGACGGGTTACCGGTAAGAAAAATGACTCCCATCAACCCATTGAATGAAGGTGAACGGTAAATGAGCAGGTCGTCTGTAATTACAGTTTTTTTGGTCATTCTTGTTGCTTTTGGCATTGACGCCCATGGGGCAGAGAGAATAGCAAAGCCCCTTGCCTCAACCAGAAGTCAGGTAAAGAGCGAGGGGAATCGTTTTATCACAATTGATTTTGATAATGTTGATATTCGATTGTTTATTAAATATATCAGTGAGTTGACAGGGAAAAATTTCGTTGTTGACAAGGCTGTGCAAGGCAAAGTAACCATTGTTTCGCCGACGAAAATTTCCGAAGATGAGGCCTACAGGGTTTTTGAATCGGTCCTCGAAGTACACGGCTTTACCACTGTTCAGGCCGGTTCGGTGTTAAAAATTATCCCTTCGGCCAGGGCCAGGTCACAAAATGTTGGCATGTTGCAGACGGGCCTTTCGCAGAACCCTGAAGATAGGGTTGTCACCCAGATTATCCCCCTTAAATATTCATCACCGCTTGAGTTGAAAAAGGTGCTTACTCCGTTGGTATCGAAGACATCGGTTGTGATAGCCCACGCACCATCCGGAATGTTGATTATCACCGAAACACTCTCAAATATTCAGAAATTGCTGGCAATAATCAGAGTGTTGGATGTTGAGTCGAGGGAGGATGAGGTCGTGGTTATTCCGTTGAAAAACGGATCCGCCGGAGTCCTTGCTAAAATTTTAACCACCGTTTTTCAAAAGACTTCTCCCCAGCTTAAAGGATCCAAGGCGGGGATAAGGGGTCGGATTAAGGTTGTGCCCTATGAACGGGTTAATGCGCTTGTGGTACTGGCCGGTTCTGGTGAAATTGCCAGGGTAAAGAGTCTTGTTGCTTTGCTGGATACGGAGGTGGAAAGGATTGACGGAAATATCCATGTATTTTACCTGCAAAATGCGACGGCGGTGGAATTGGCCAAGGTACTTAATTCGTTATCCGGTAAGCAGAGTAAAGAAAAGATTAAAGGAAAGGCACCCGCCATTTCCAAGGATGTTCGGGTTCTTGCCGATGCGGAAACAAATTCATTGATTATTACTGCGAGCCGTGATGAGTATGCGGCCCTGGAAGAGGTTATTCGTAAACTTGATATCCCGCGTCGGATGGTTTATCTGGAGGCCCTTATCATGGAGGTGGATACGGATAAAACTTTTGATGTCGGGGTGCAGTGGGCGGCGGGGGGAACTTACGCCGACGGCACCGGCCAGCTGGTTACCGGTTTTAGCGGGAATACCGATCCTCCATACAATATGATTTCCGGGATCAGTGGTGAGAAACCGTCAATGCCCAGCGGTATTACCTTTGGTGTATTAAAGCAGGGCATTGAAATCGGAGGTGTAACCTTTCCCAATATTGCCGCGATACTTCGGGCTTATAAGACGGATTCTGCTATTAATATTATTTCAACGCCGCAGATTCTGACAACGGACAATAAAAAGGCCGAAATCAGCGTCGGTCAGAATGTACCATATATCACCAGCCAGAATACAACGTCTGGTGATCAGGATTATACCCAATACGAATATAAGGATGTCTCCACCAAACTGACGATAACCCCCCATATTAACCAGGCTGATACGCTGCGCATGGAAATAGCAACGGAGATAGTGAAACTAAAAGGGAAGGATCCTGCAGATAAATTCAGGCCGACAACGTATAAACGTACGGCAACCACCACGGTTATAATAAATAACAGTGATACCGTGGTTATTGGCGGTATTATCGGTCAGGATGCAACGGAGAGTGACTGGAAGGTGCCGCTGTTGGGGGATATCCCACTTATCGGCTGGCTATTTAAAACCCATACCACGACCAGTACAAAGACTAATATGTTTATCTTTATAACACCCCATATTATTAAAAATCCTGCGGATCTGTCCGCGGTTACCCTGCAAAAGGAAGATAATATGGGGACGGTGTTACCCGCAGTGCAGAAAGAGTTGCATAAAAAAGTAAATCCAAAACATGCAATGACTCTAACAAGTACTGGATATGATAAGTTGATTGCCGACAAGGTTGCAGAGGCGAAGGATTATTTTTTAGAGGCCCTTGAAATTGATCCGAAAAACGCATTTGCCTTGATGAATATGGGTGTCGTTTATGAAAAAGAGGGGGATCTTGAAAAGGCACTGGATATGTATCGAACCGTGGTTGATCTGGATTCCCGGGAGATTGCTACAAAATCGAGTGATCCCGATAAAAACGGTATGACCCTTGTGGAAATTGCCCGAGAAAATATTGAACGGATAGAGAAAAATCATTCACAAAAGAAGAAAAAATGACAGGAGCCAAAGCGGCGCAGGGTTTTAGCGGCGAACATAAAAAGATCGGCGAAATAGCGACGGAACGGTACGGCTTGTCCGTGTCCGCCCTGGAAAAAGCGCTTGAAAAACAAGTTGAAACAAAGGGCAGACTAGGGGAAATCCTTATTAAAAATGGGGATTTGCAGGAAATGGATGTTCTTAACGGTCTCGGTGTCCAGTTTGAGATGGAGGTATATCCCCGTTTACCCACTAATATTCGAACCGACTTCACCGAAATAATCCCCATCGGCTTTCTTAAAACAAACAGGATGGTTCCCTTTGAACAGAACGGTATCCAGTTTGTCGCAATAAACGATCCGTTCCTTTTTCAACCACTGGATGATCTTTGTCGAATCTTGGAGTTAAAGGATTATACTCCGGTTCTGGTCCCGGCCCAATCAATTATCGAAGCGATTAACTACTGTTATGATATGACCCAGAGTTCGGCGGATGAGGTCATGGCCGATATTGATGAGGATGATCCCGAGCAGCTCTTTTCAGAGATTGAAGAGATCGGTGATCTGCTTGATGATACCAGTGATTCGCCCGTTATTCGCCTGGTTAATCTGATGTTTTCCCAAGCAGTCAGGGATAATGCCTCGGATATTCATATCGAACCATTTCAAAACAGTTTAAAGATCAGGCAGAGGCTGGACGGTATCCTGTATGATATGTTGAGCCCACCCCAGCATGTGCAGTCTGCTCTTATATCCAGGGTTAAAGTAATGGCCAAGCTTGATATAGCGGAGAAGCGGCTGCCCCAGGATGGAAGAATAGAGTTGAGGGTCGCCGACAGGGAAATTGATGTCAGGGTTTCCACCTTGCCGACGGAATTTGGGGAACGGGTGGTCCTCAGGTTACTGAAGAAATCATCCGTCCTGATTTCACTGATGGATCTGGGAATGCCGAAGGATCGTTTTATCCCCTTTGAGAAGGAAATTACGGCATCCAACGGTATTGTCCTGGTAACCGGCCCCACCGGTTCCGGAAAGACCACGACGCTCTATGCGGCACTCTCTGCGATTAACAATACCGATATTAATATAATCACAGTCGAAGATCCTGTTGAATATCGTATAAACGGTATTGGTCAGGTGCAGGTTAATCCCAAAATTGACCTGACCTTTGCATCGGGTCTGAGGTCAATTGTACGACAGGATCCCGATGTAATTCTGGTTGGCGAGATCAGGGACACGGAGACGGCGGAGATCGCCATACAGTCGGCGTTGACCGGTCACCTCGTCTTTTCCACCTTGCATACCAACGATTCCGCCAGCGCGGTCACCAGGTTACGGGATATGGGTATCGAACCGTTTTTAATTGCTTCGTCCATTAATGCGGTTTTGGCGCAGAGGCTGGTGCGGGTTATCTGCTCCCACTGTAAAGAGAAATATGATGCGGGGCTGGAGGAGCTTGAGCGGCTGGGTTTAACCGCAAGGGAGGTCGCCCATGGTTCGATTTGTCGTGGCCGCGGCTGTCCCCACTGTCATCAGACGGGTTACAGCGGTAGATGTGGCATATTTGAGTTGTTGCTGATGACCCGAGATATGAAATCCCTTGTTCTTCAGACCTCCGATGCAAACCAGATAAAGGAGCGGGCCGTGGCAAATGGAATGGTGACCCTACGCCGGGATGGTGCAATGAAAGTACTTCAGGGTGTGACAACCATAGAAGAGGTGTTGAGGGTATCTGCTTAAGGCAGGATTTGCTATGAATAAAAGAGGGTTACCGGGGAAATACAGGGGTTTTGAACAGGGCCCCATAAGACCGCCCAGTGAGGCGGGGAGTCTTCTGCTTCGCCTGACCCGCAACTGTCCCTGGAACCGCTGCACATTTTGTCCGGTTTACAAGGGTCGTGATTTTTCGTTGCGACCGGTGTCGCATATAGTGGAGGATATCGACCGAATTCATCGTTATATCGTTCTGATTCGTCAATGTGGGACCAAGGATGGCAAAATTTATCCCGAAGATATTGTCAGGATGAGCAGCGAAGATGATGTTTATGATCGCGGTGCGTTAAACGGGGCTTTACAGTGGGCCGCTAATGGTATGCGTGCAATATTTTTGCAGGATGCCAACAGCTTGATAATAAAACCCGCCGATCTTATTGTTGTGCTGCAACATCTGCAGGAATGTTTCCCCTGGGTGGAACGTATTACTTCCTATGCCAGATCCCACACCATTGCCCGAATCAGTGATGATCATCTGCGGCTTATGGCGGATGCGGGGTTGTCCCGTATTCATATCGGTATGGAGTCCGGCGCCGACTCGGTGCTCGATCGTGTTAAAAAGGGAGTTGGTAAAAAGACCCATATTAAAGCTGGAATAAAGGTGAAAAAGGCGGGGATGGAACTTTCTGAATATCTGATGCCGGGTCTTGGCGGCAGGGATCTATCGGAAGAACATGCGCGTGAAAGTGCGGATGCGCTCAATCAGATTAATCCAGATTTTATTAGATTGCGTACCCTGGCCCTGCCCGATCATACAGAGCTTTTTAAAGAATTTAGTGCTGGGACCTTTCAAAAACTCTCCGACGTTGAGGCCGCCCGGGAGCAGCTTTTGTTTTTACAGTTGCTGGATGGTATCAACTCCATCGTTAAAAGTGATCATATCCTAAATCTCTTTGAAGACTTGGAAGGAAAATATCCGCAAGATAAGGAAAAGATGATAAATATTGTCAGATCCTTTCTTGATTTGTCAGCCGTGGATCAGATGGTATACCAGGTCGGCAGGAGAATCGGTGTTTTTCGCGGTATAGTCGACATGCGGGATAGCGGTAAAAGAGAATATGTGGAAGAAACCTGTCGGCGGCTTGAAATCAGTCCCGATAATGTTGATCAGGCTGTTGATGAGCTTATGAAACGGTTTATTTAGCATCTTGTTCGAGAATAGTAATTTTAAACAGATAGCCAGAGAATCAAGCGCGTAATACCCGAAATTATTGTGGAGCATAATAGCGAAGGCGGATAAGAAGATCGTCTTCGGATGGTATAAGACATTTCAGTCCGTTTAAACAAAAAATTCTCCGATCATAGGGAGAAAATAAGGAGTTACTATGAAGAAAATTTTTCTGGGTATTGTGTTGGTTATTCTCCTGGCCGGATTTGGCGCACCGATAATAAATGGTATTGTGGCGGAGAAGGCAATTAATGATATTTACCGTAATATCAACGAATTATATAGCAAAAGCGGCGCTAATATTTCTCTTCAGATCACTAATTATAACAGGGGTTTTTATTCATCTACTATCGAATGGAAGGCCAGTATCAAGAATATGAAAATGGCCTATGGCATAGATGAGGTTGTTTTTATTGACAGGGTCAAGCACGGTTTTCTCGGGGTTGTCTCAAAGACAAGTCTGGAAAAGAACAGTTGGTATACCGATTTTGTAAAAAATAGGCTGGGTGGCAAAGATCCCCTGCATATTACAACCGAATACAAGCTTTTTTGTGATATCCGGTCAACCGTCGCCCTGGATGCCTTTGCAATTAAATTGGATGATAAGGTCGTCGATGTACAATCCGGAATATCGGTTACATCCGTGGACCAGGGCTTGAAACATTACACGATGAAAGCTTCCTGGAATGGTCTTTCACTACCGGGTGTAGTTAATTTTGGCAAGGTCACGGCGGACTCTTGGATGAATAAAATCTCGACCTACGTATGGGAGGGTGATCTCTCTTTTGTCGCCGATAATGGCTCGTTTGTTGCCGACGATGAAAATGTGGAGTTCAAAAAGATCGTCATCAAGTATAAATTTGACTTCGATAAGGCAAAAAACACTATGTCCGTGGAAATAAATGTGGGTGCCGATATGTTGAAGAAGAAAGATGATAAAATCGATAACGCTTCTGTATGTGTCGGTGTGCATAATATCGATTGTACG